>NZ_KV791684.1:13275-176752 GCF_001807955.1 Morganella sp. HMSC11D09 | reverse complement strand
GATGCCAACTTTAAGGAAACGCAGCTCAGCAGTGTGCGCATCGGGCAACCGGTCACCATTACCAGTGATTTTTACGGCGATAAAGTGACCTTTAACGGCACGGTAGCCGGGCTGGATATGGGTACCGGCAGTGCCTTCTCTCTGCTGCCTGCGCAGAATGCCACCGGGAACTGGATCAAAGTGGTGCAGCGTCTGCCGGTCCGGGTAGAGCTGGATCCGCAGCAGGTTGCCAGATATCCGCTGCGTATCGGGTTATCGATGAACGTGACTATCGAAACCAAAAATACCGATGGCCCGGTTCTGGCCAATGTCCAGCGTGATACCCCGGCCTTTAAGAGTGATGTGCTGATCCCGGATCTGGCACCGGTCAATGCGGTGATTGCACAAATCATTACCGATAACGCCAGTTAATCAGCGCGGGGCTTTATTGTGGCTAATCAACCATTAACAGGCATGAAACTGGTCTGGGCGACCATCGCGCTGTCGATGGCCACCTTTATGCAGGTGCTGGACTCCACTATTGCCAACGTGGCGATCCCGACCATTTCCGGCGATCTCGGTGCTTCTGTCTCTCAGGGCACCTGGGTTATTACCTCATTCGGGGTATCCAACGCGATTTCCATCGCGATTACCGGGTTTCTGGCCAAGCGTTTCGGGGAAGTACGGGTGTTTATCTGGTCCACCGGGCTGTTTACCCTGACGTCACTGCTGTGCGGGTTATCAGAAAGCCTGGAAATGCTGATTTTCTTCCGCGTGTTACAGGGCGGGGTGGCCGGGCCGATTATCCCGCTCTCACAAAGCCTGCTGCTGAAAAGTTACCCGCCCGCCAAACAGAATACCGCGCTGGCACTCTGGTCGATGACCATCATTCTGGCGCCGGTGTTCGGGCCGATTATGGGCGGCTATATCAGTGATAACTTCCACTGGGGCTGGATTTTCTTTATCAACGTACCTATCGGTATTGCGGTGGTACTGGTCAGCCTGATGCTGCTGCGCGGTATGGAATCGAAGGTGACAAAGGTTCCGCTCAATGTGATTGGCTTGTCGCTGCTGGTGGTCGGGATCGGCTGTCTGCAAATCCTGCTGGATAAAGGGAAAGATCTCGGCTGGCTGGAGTCAGATGAAATTGTCGCACTGGCCATTATTGCAGCCGTTGCGCTGGTCTTCCTGGTGATCTGGGAACTGACGGATAAAAACCCGATTGTCGAGTTGTCGCTGTTTAAGTCGCGTAACTTTACCATCGGCACACTGTCGGTCAGTCTGGCGTATATGGTCTATTTCGGCGCAATTGTACTGCTGCCGCAGCTGCTCCAGGAGGTGTACGGCTATACGGCTGAATGGGCAGGGCTGGCGCTGGCGCCTATCGGGCTGGTGCCGATACTGATTTCCGCGTTTGTCGGTAAAATCTCCAATGTGGTGGATTTGCGCTGGATTGTAACCTTTAGTTTCGTGGTGTATTCCGTCTGTTTCTACTGGCGCGCCTATACTTTCGAGCCACAGATGGGGTTCTATGCCTCGGTCTGGCCGCAGCTGGTGCAGGGTTTTGCAGTGGCCTGTTTCTTTATGCCGCTCACCACCATCACGCTTTCCGGTCTGCCGCCGGAGAAACTGGCCTCGGCCTCCGCGCTGGCCAATTTCTTCCGGACACTGGCGGGATCTATCGGTACATCGATCACCACCACGCTGTGGAGCCGTCGCGAATCGTTACATCATTCTCAGCTTACGGAATCCATCACCGCGTATAATCCGGAATCGGTACAGATGTATCAGGAGATGGCGCAGCACGGGTTATCAGAAGCGCAGACCTCCGCCTATCTGGCGAAGGAAATTACCGCCCAGGGGCTGATTATCAGTGCCAATGAGATTTTCTGGCTCTCCGGCGGCGTCTTCATCGGATTGATTGTTCTTATCTGGTTTGCCCGGCCGCCGTTTGCCACAAAATCCTGATAAGGACTACAGTAATAAGGAAGCGTAACCGGTAAGCTGCCGGTTGCCGGACGCAATGAAAAGGGGTTTTTCATGACATTTAAGCGAATTATACTTGCCGGTGCGGTCGCGTCGGCCACATTACTGGCTGCCCAGATTGCTTCCGCCTGCACCCGGCTGGTGTATCTCGGGGATGATGCGCAGGTGATCACTGCCCGGTCAATGGACTGGAAAAGTGATGTCGGTACCAATTTATGGATCTTCCCGCAGGGGATGGAACGCGATGGTGCCGCCGGGCCGAATTCCGTGAAATGGGTGTCAAAATACGGCAGTGTGGTGGCATCCGGCTATGATGTTTCCACCACCGACGGCATTAATGAAAAAGGATTGTCCGCAAACCTGCTGTGGCTGGTCGAATCTGTGTATCCGACACCGGAAAGCAACAAACCGACCCTGAGTATCTCTGCCTGGGCACAGTATGTGCTGGATAACTATGCGACCGTTGAAGAAGCGGTTACCGCGCTGGAAAAAGAGCCGTTCGCAGTGATCACCGATAAAGTCCCGGGTGAAGAGCGCCTGGCGACACTGCACCTTTCATTATCCGACGCTTCCGGTGACAGCGCCATTATTGAATATATTGATGGTAAGCAGGTAATTCATCACAGCCGTAAATATCAGGTAATGACCAACTCTCCGGTATTCAGCGAGCAACTGGCGCTGGACAGCTACTGGCAGCAAATCAACGGCACCGTGATGCTGCCGGGCACCAACCGTTCCGCTGACCGTTTTGCGCGCGGGTCTTTCTATATTAATGCGATTCCGAAAGCGACCACGCCGAATAAAGCGGTGGCGTCTGTATTCAGTGTGATCCGCAATGTGTCTGTGCCGTTCGGGCTGAATACCGAAGAAGAGCCGAATATCTCTTCCACCCGCTGGCGTACGGTGGTGGATCACAAACGTCAGATTTATTTCTTTGAATCGGCGCTGACACCCAATATCTTCTGGGTTGACCTGAAGAAAGTGGATTTCAGCAAAGAAAACGGCAAAGTGAAGAAACTGGATTTGGGTCCTGAACAGCAAAACATTTATTCCGGTGATGTGGCAAAGGATTTCACCGATGCTAAACCGTTTGTCTTTCAGGGGATAAACGAAGTTATCGCCCGTCAGAAATAAAAGTCATTTACGCCTCACCGGAAAGGATATAAGATGTATTTAAAATGCATCTTTAAGGTGAGGCGTAAAATGGAAAACTTAGTCTGCTATAAAACCCTGCCGGTCTGGCAAAAAACCACTATCCCGATGGCCTTTACGGATCGCCATAATACGGCGGAAGGTACATGGGCGCAGCTGACGGTTCTGGCGGGGGAGATGGATTTTGTCGTTTTCGGTGAAAATGGCGAAGAGACCCGCTACCACTTTGATACCGCGCATCAGCCGCCGCGTCTTGACCCGCAGGTGTGGCACAAAATTGAATCCGTCAGTGATGATATTTCCTGTCAGCTTGCCTTCTGGTGTCAGCCTGAAGATGAATTCTATAAAATCCACGGACTGACCCGTCCGCACTCCGAAGTCCGTGAACTGGTGACAATGACAAAACCGGGTAAAACACTCGATTTAGGCTCCGGACGCGGGCGCAACAGCTTTTTCCTGGCGCAGCTCGGTTATGACGTGACGGCCATGGATATCAATCCGCAGCACATTCAGGCGATTGAGGATGTGAAAGCCGCTGCGGGGATCAGCAATATCCGCACGCAGGTGTATGACATCAACCAGCATGCATTACAGGATGATTACGACATCATTATTTCCACTGTGGTGCTGATGTTCCTGAAAAGAGAGAATATTGCTGCGATCATCGCCGATATGCAGGCGCATACCCGCCCGGACGGGTATAACCTGATTGTCTGCCCGGTGGAAACAGAGAATATGCCGTATGATGAACTGCCGTTTGACTGCTTCCTGAAACCGGACGAGTTATCCGGTTATTATGCGGACTGGGAGATCCTGAAATACAACGAAAACCCGGGACATCTGCACCGCACTGATGCGGCAGGCAACCGGATCCGATTAAATTTTGCCACCCTGATTGCCCGCAAAAAAGCCTGATTAATATTACCCCCGCGGCGCGTCACCGGTTTTTTCCGGCGGCGTGCCGTTCTGCATCAGGATCCGCTCCAGCAGTACCGAATACAGCGGACGTCCGCCCAGATACTGCGCCAGCAGTGTTGCCCCCAGACATGTGATAATCATCGGCAGGATCAGCTGATAGTTATCGGTCATCTCCAGCACCAGCACAATACCGGTCAGCGGCGCACGGACGGTGGCGGCAAAGAGCGCCCCCATCCCCGCAATGGCGAAGGTCGCCGGTTCAATCTGATACTGCGGAAACAGCAGCATGGCGGCATAGCCGAAGAAACTGCCGAATAGTGTGCCGAGTGCGAGTGTCGGCGCGAAGATCCCGCCCGGCGCACCGGAACTGAAGCAGATAACCGTGGTGAGCACACGGAACAGGAAGATCATCAGAATACCGGTCAGGGAGTAGTGCAGCGCAGCGACATCCGGGATCACCGCGAACCCGCCGCCGGTTACCTGCGGCCAGTACAGCCCGGCAATGCCGCATAACCCGCCAATCAGACCGCCGGTGGCAACAAAACGGGATGTTTTATCCTGATAAAAACGGCGGAACTGTGTCTGCATGGTGAGCAGAAAGCGGTTAAACATCACACCAATCACACCGAAAACCATTCCCAGCACCAGATAGAGCCAGAGAGTATTCAGCGGGGCGGCATGGTATTTGCCGATATCCAGAATCGGCGCGCCGCTGTTAAAGGTCTGAAAAACAATGCTCGACATGATCACGCCGATAAAAACGGCTTTGATGGAAATCAGGCTGTAACGGAACTGCGGACGCATTTCCTCAATGATAAACAGGATCCCTGCGAGCGGTGCGTTAAAGGCGGCGGTCAGACCGGCGGCGGCACCGGTGGCCAGCAATGTGTGGCGGGATTCCTGGTTTTTCACCCCGGCCAGCGCACTGACCAGCCCGCTGATATTTGCCCCTAACTGCACGGTCGGGCCTTCACGCCCCAGCACCATACCGGAGCCGAGAGTACCCAGCCCGCCGATAAATTTTACCGGCAGCACCCGCCACCAGCGTACCGGGCGGACATCCTGCAATGCCCCTTCAATTTCCGGGATCCCCGACCCGCCGGATTCAGGCGAAAAACGCCGCACCAGCCAGTAACCTGACATGGCCAGCAGGGCGGAAACAATAAACATCAGCGGGATAAGTATTTCTTTATTATCTGTCAGTGAAGACAGAGAGCTGACCCGGTATTCACCAACCCAATTGACCCCGCGTTCAAACAGCACACCGGTAAAACCGGCGAGTGCGCCGACGGCAGCCGCCAGCAGCAGGACAGTAACAGGTGCGAGATTGCGTTCTTTAAGGCGTTTGAGCACACGATAACGGCGTTTAAGCGTGGCTGTCGTATGCGGTAAAGCATCTGACATGGCTGAACATGATCCATTCTAAATAAAAATTAATCACTATTTTAATTCAATTTGTGACAAGTGACACCCTTCACAGATTCAAAAATCCAACGCAAATCCGGACATTTTTTGTTCGCATTCCCGGCATTTTTCCGCTTTATTAATAAATGATAAATAAATGTTATTTATATGTAATGCGTAAAATAAAAAAGTAACAGGGCCGGTCAGGAGGGGTGAATGGATTTGATAACAGAGTGGCTGGGCGCGCTGAACGGCGTGGTATGGGGTGTGCCGATGCTGGTGGGAATACTGGGTGTCGGCTTATATATGCAGATTCGGCTGGGTTTTTTGCCGATTCGTAAACTGGGAACCGGGTTCAGATTATTATTTCAGCGCAATGAATCACGCGGGGAAGGGCAGATCTCCCCGTTTAACGCGCTGATGACGGCATTATCCGCCACTATCGGCACCGGCAATATTGCCGGTGTGGCAACAGCAGTGGTGATGGGCGGGCCGGGGGCGCTGTTCTGGATGTGGATGACGGCACTGGTGGGTATGGCGACAAAATACTCAGAAGCCGTGCTGGCGGTTCGTTATCGTGAAGTGGATAAATACGGGCAGTATGTCGGCGGCCCGATGTATTACATCAAAAACGGCCTCGGCCCGAAATGGGTCTGGCTGGGAACACTGTTTGCGGTATTCGGTGCCTGTGCCGGGTTCGGTATCGGGAACACGGTTCAGGCCAACTCGGTGGCGGATGTGCTGGAGAGTAACTTCGGCATCAATAAATGGGTGACCAGCGTGGCGCTGGTGCTGCTGGTCGGTGCGGTACTGATTGGCGGGATCCGCCGTATCTCAGACGTGGCCGGTAAACTGGTACCGTTTATGACCGTCGGCTACTTTGGTGCCGGTCTTGTGGTGCTCGCGCTGAATATCAGTGAAATTCCGGCGGCGTTTTCCCTCATTATTACTTCTGCCTTTACACCGGTGGCGGCACAGGGCGGGTTTGCCGGGGCGACCGTCTGGGCGGCTATCCGTTTCGGGGTGGCGCGCGGCGTATTCTCCAACGAGGCGGGTCTGGGCAGTGCGCCGATAGCGCATGCTGCCGCGAAAACCCAGAACCCGATCCGTCAGGGGCTGATCGCCATGCTCGGTACCTTTATTGACACCATTATTGTCTGCTCGGTAACCGGCCTGACCATTGTCATTATGGGCGGCTGGCTGACAGCGGAAACCGGTGCCACACTGACCGCTTCCTCTTTCAAAGCGGCGATTCCGGGCGGAAACTATATTGTGGCGATTGCACTGACGATTTTTGCCTTCACTACAATCCTCGGCTGGAGTTTTTACGGTGAGAAGTGCGTCCAGTATCTGTTCGGCGTGAAGGCGATTAAGGTTTTCCGTGTGCTGTGGCTGATAGCACTACCGATTGGCGCCACACAGTCTCTGGAGTTTGTCTGGCTGCTGGCGGATACCCTGAATGCCATGATGGCGATCCCGAACCTGATAGCACTGATCTTATTAAGCCCGGTGGTATACCGTCTGACGCGTGACCACATCCGGGATGTTAATGCGGACAGTATTGATATGGCGAATGAGTTATATCAGAAGAAATAACGGTGGGAATTGTAAATAACGGGCAGGAAACTGCCCGTTATTTTTCTGATGCAGCAACTGATGTGATGATCAGGGTTGCAGCCAGAACAGGCCGCTGCCGTCCAGAGCGGTAAAGGTTTTATGCAGCATCAGGCTGTCTGCCTGCGGATCGAGCTCAGGAAACAGTGCCGGATGCAGCATTTTGGCAATAGCTTCCACCGCAATAATATTGAACGGAGTGTCATAGTATTGCTGATACAGTGCCAGTACCTGTTTCTGCTGATACGCCGTGAGATACTGCAGTTTCGGCCGTGCCATCAGTTTTTCCAGTGCCGGTACAGCCCGCTCCTCAGAGCCGGTATAGCCGAGCGGTACTGAAGCACTGCCTTTGCGGGTATTTTCCCAGTCGGCGACGGTCATCAGATAAAACTGCGGGTCGGCAGCAATAATCTGTTCTTCACTCACCTCACCGCCCATACCGTTTTTAAACCAGTCTGCACCGAGGTTATGACCTCCCGCAGCGGCAACAAACTCCCCGAAGTTACCGTTACCAAAGGTTTTACAACAGCTGTTTTCCCCGGCAAGACCCGCCGCTCGTTCAATAAAGACTGTGGGCTTTTTGTCTTCCGGAATATTTGCAACCCGCGAGCGGATAAGATCCAGCCGCTGACGGTAAAAATCATTAAATGCTGCCGCCTGTTTTTCCTGCCCGAAGACCTGCCCCAAAAGCGTCATGCTTGGCATGGTGTTTTGCAGCGGATACTGACGGAAATCGATAAATATCACCGGAATACCGCTTTTTTCCAGCAAATCCAGGGTGCCGCTTTCGGTCAGTTTACTTTGCAGTCCGGTATCGAAAATCACCAGATCCGGCTGATAAGTCAGTGCTTTTTCGACACTGAAATCCGATGTGTAAGGGTTCGGAAATACCGGAATATCTTTCAGCTGCGGAAATTGTTTTTCATAAGCAATACGCAGGTCCGGCGCTTTTTTGGTCAGTGCATCATCCCATGCCGCAATACCTTTCAGCGGTTCAGACGGATGCAGAATATTCAGCGCAACCAGTACCCGGCTGTCTGCCAGCATGATACGGGATACCGGGGCATTGACGGTGACTGTCCGCCCGGCAATATCCGTCACCGTTATCAGTTCCGCTGTTGCATTGAGCGGAAACAGTGCCGCGAGTGCGGCACAAAGGGTGATGATAAGGGCCGGAAAACGTCCGGCAGCGTGGAATATGCGTTTCATTATATGAATGACCTTTAAAACTTCACGGAAGCCTGTGCAAAGAAAGTGCGCGGCTGCCCGGCGTAAATGCCGTAGTTATTATCTGTTGAACGGGTAAAGCTGGCCTGATCAAACAGGTTTTTCACCCCGGCGGCAAGTGTCAGATCTGACCATTGCGGGCCGAAATGATACTCCGCACGCGCATCCCACATCATATAGCCCGGAATAATGCCGTAACGTCCGTCTGCACTGCCTTCGGTAATGTAATTTTTCCCGGTTCCCGGTGACTGCTGTTTTGACTGCGCATAGGTGTTGAGATTCCACACCCAGTTTCCGGTTTCATAGCGGGCACCGGCAGTAAAGAGCTGGCGGGAGTAGAACGGCAGATCTTTATCCGCAAAATTACCGCGTTTGCTCACTGCTTTTGTGTAGGTATAAGTGCTGTAGATACTGACGCCGTCGAGCCATTTCGCGGTTTCACTCAGGTCATAATTCAGTGCCAGTTCTACCCCCTGATGGGTGGTCGCACCGAGGTTGGTCCAGCCGGTCGAGTTTTCAATGTATTGCAGCTGATCATTGAAATCGATATAGAACAGGGTCATTTCCGCAGACAGCAGACCATCATCAAACCGTGTACCGGCTTCATAGTTATGGGCTTTTTCCGCACTCAGGCCGTTTGCCGGATCATTACCCGCGCCGCCGGTATTGAGCTGGAAATATTGCAGGCTGCCGAATGAGCTGCCGGCGTTGGCGAACAGTTTCCACTGATCATCAATATGATAAATCACCGACAGTGCCGGTAACGGTTCGCTGTAGCTCTTGCTGCGGAACTGGTTACGGAAACCGTCATCGAGATGAATTTTTATATTTTCATAACGCAGGCCGGGAATAACCGTCCAGTTACCAACATTAATGGTGTCATCGATATAGATGGCATGGGCCTCTGTACCGCCGGAGGTGTGCTGATAGTAGCTGTCGGTCTGAGGGCGTGAGCTTTGAGAACCGGTCGGATACCAGCCGGAGCGGTAGGCTTTTTCATCCGCCGTTTCATTCAGATAGCGGTAACCCAGGGTGATTTCGTGGGACTGGTTATCAAAGCGGAACAGCTGTGAATAGCTCGGTTCAATGGCGTAAGCTGTGTAGTGACGCGGATAGGAAACAAGGCGGCTCTTACCGGCACTAGCATTTGTTCCCTCACTTTCAATATAACTGCCCCGGTAACTTTTGCTGAACCAGGTCAGTAATTCAAACTGTTTATCATCTTCCTGGTGGCGGTATTTAAAGGACATATCCTGACGGTTGCCTTCAAAACGGTCAAACGGACGGACAGACTGGTAAGGATCGGCTTTGTACTGTGCCTCTGTCAGGCCGCCCGGCATCCCGGATTGCGCATGGTAATAGTGAAAGTTTGCCAGCAACTCATCAGTGTCACTGAAGGCATAGCGGGTTTTCAGGATGATGTCATCAATATCGGTATTGTCATTATTCTTGCGGTAGCCCTGGCCGTGCAGACCGGAGTAGAGCAGCAGCGCACCTGCAGAACCGTCTTCTTTTGAGCCACCGACAGAGGCATCGGTCAGGGTTTTCAGCCCGCCGGTGCGTGCACCCTGTGTTTTGACGGACGCGGAACCGCCGAAGCGTTCCAGAATAGGTTTAGTGACAAAGTTAATCACGCCGCCGACGTTTTGCGGCCCGTAGCGGACAGAGGTGGCACCACGCATCACATCAATGCTGCTGATTGAGCCTAATGAGAGTGGTGACATCGATAACTGCGGCTGCCCGTAGGGGGCAGCGGCCAGCGGAATACCGTCGAGCAGAATGGTAGAGCGCGGGGACAACCGTGCCGGAAGCCCGCGGATACCGACATTGAGTGAAACGTCACTGCCGCCGGTGCCGTTACTGTCCCGCACCTGAACACCCGGAATACCACGCAGGGCGTCCGCTATGGTTTCTGCCCCTGACTCATCGATTTGTTTTTTGGTTTTGATGGTCCGTGCGCCGCCGTGGTTCAGCAGCGTATCGCTGTTATCAGTGTTATCCAGCCAGTTGCCGACAACCACAACCGGGTCTTCGGTATCTGCGGTGGCGGCGATACTGCCACCGCTGATAACAGCGAGCGCCAGTGCCAGCGGCGTGAGGCGGGCAGGGCGGCAGGATGCGTTACAGGAATCAGTCATCACTCAGTTTTCCGTGAGAATTTAAGAAGACAAATGATAATAATAACTATTACCTGTGCGCAATAATTTTTTAACGGAAAGTTACTAATATGCTGATTTTTTGGTTCGAAATTCGGGGGTTAAATGATAGTCGTGAGAATTATTTTTGGTGTGAATGTGATCTTGCTGTTTTAGCGGGGAAAGGGCGGTTTTATGGATTAATCCGCCTGTTTTATTCTTTCGTTCCATATCTGGATGCAAGTGCATTTATCCATCTTCTGGTCAGTTGCCTTACCGGTTTATATCACGCCACCTTACCCCAAAATACCGGATAATTCCTTACTCCATATTGCATCTGTAAATAATGTAAATGTTAATCATTCGCGATAGTGATGTGTCGTGCCGGTTAATTTTTGCTTTAGATCAAGCAAAGGAATGATAGTCAGGAAAACCCCTTTTCACCGGTCTGAAATGGCGTATTCTTATGTTGCATATAAAATACAACTTATAAGGAAGCAAGAGCATGTACTGTGTGCAATGTGAACAAACGATGCGTACACCGGTGGGTAATGGCTGTGCCTATGCCCAGGGCATGTGCGGTAAAACCGCAGAAACATCTGACTTACAGGATCTGCTGGTGGCAGTACTGGAAAGTCTTTCAGCGTGGGCGGTTGCTGCGCGTGAATCAGGTATCATCGATCACGACACAGACAGCTTTGCGCCGCGTGCATTTTTCTCCACATTAACTAACGTTAACTTCGATTCTGAGCGCATCATCGGTTATGCGCAGGAAGCGATTGTGATGCGTGACAGCCTGATGAAACGCTGCCTGGCGAAAAACCCGGCACTGGTTCTGAATCACCCGTTAGCAAACCTGCAACTGAAGGGCACGGATATTGCGTCACTGGTGAAACAGGCGGATGAATTTGCCCTGAATAAAGATAAGCAGGCTATCGGTGATGATATCCACGGTCTGCGTATGCTCTGCCTGTACGGCCTGAAAGGGGCGGCGGCATATATGGAGCACGCCCATGTGCTGGGCAAATACAGTGATGAGATTTACGGCCAGTACCATGAAATCATGGCGTGGCTCGGTACTGATCCGTCTGATATGGGTGAGCTGCTCAACCAGTCTATGGCGATTGGTATGATGAACTTTAAAATCATGGAAATGCTGGATGCCGGTGAAACCGAAGCTTACGGTCACCCGACGCCATCTTCCGTGAACGTCCGTCCGGTGGCAGGTAAAGCGATTCTGATCTCCGGTCATGACCTCAAAGATCTGCATATGCTGCTGCAACAGACAGAAGGCACCGGTGTGAACATTTACACTCACGGTGAAATGCTGCCTGCACACGGCTATCCGGAACTGAAAAAATACAAGCATCTGGTCGGTAACTACGGCAGCGGCTGGCAGAACCAGCAGACTGAGTTTGCCAAATTCCCGGGCCCGATCCTGATGACCTCCAACTGTATTCTGGATCCGAATCCGGGCAGTTATACCGACCGTATCTGGACCCGCAGTATCGTCGGCTGGCCGGGCGCGAAACACCTGACCGGTGATGATTTCAGCGATCTTATCGCGCAGGCTCAGGCGATGGACGGCTTCCCGTACAGCGAAATCGAGCACCTGATCACCGTCGGTTTCGGCCGCGAAACCCTGCTCAATGCAGCGGATACCGTGATTGACCTGGTGGCTACCGGCAAACTGCGTCATGTATTCCTCGTCGGCGGATGCGACGGCAGCCGCGGTGAACGCAGCTACTACACCGATTTCGCCCGTCAGGTGCCTCAGGACTGCCTGATTATGACCCTGGCCTGCGGTAAATACCGTTTCAACAAACTGGATTTCGGTACCCTGGAAGGATTACCGCGCCTGCTTGATGTCGGTCAGTGCAACGATGCGTACTCCGCGATTATGCTGGCGGTGAAACTGGCTGAGAAACTGGGCTGCGGCGTCAATGATCTGCCGCTGACACTGGTGCTCTCCTGGTTTGAACAGAAAGCGATTGTGATTCTGCTGACCCTGCTGGCGCTGGGTGTGAAGGATATCTTCACCGGCCCGACTGCTCCGGCATTCCTGACTGACAATCTGCTGAATGTACTGAATGAAAAATTCGGTATGCGTCCGATTACCACTGTTGAAAATGATTTACACGCTGTGTTAGGCGCGTAATTGCTGTAACTGTTAGCACCGGAGAGGGCGGTCACGCCTTCTCCGGCACGGAGTCAGGAGAGCCCGATGACAATGCCGACGTCTTTATGTCCGAACCGCATGCAGGTCCATTCTGTCAGGCAGGAAACCCCGGATGTGTGGACTATCAATCTGATTAACCACGATTTTTATCAGTATCACGCAGGGCAGTATGCGCTGGTGAGTATCCGCAACAGTGATGAGACACTGCGTGCTTATACCTTATCCTCCACACCGGGACTGAGCCCGTTCCTGAGCCTGACGGTGCGCCGTCTGGATGACGGACAGGGTTCCGGCTGGCTGACCGGCGAGGTGAAACCGGGTGATTACCTGTGGCTGTCTGATGCACAGGGTGAATTTACCTGTGATGCCCGCCCGGCAGAGCGCTATCTGATGCTGGCCGCCGGTTGCGGCGTGACACCGGTGATGTCGATGACCCGCTGGATCCTGCACCGTCAGCCGGAAAGTCAGGTGACGGTGATTTTCAACGTGCGTGATAAACAGCAGGTGATTTTTGCTCAGGAATGGCAGCAGTTGCTGACTGCATTCCCGGCCCGTCTGCGCCTGATCCTGATGGTGGAAAACAGTGATGAGACGGATGAATTGTTATCCGGCCGCCTGTCAGAGGAAAAACTGAAGGTGCTGATCCCGGATATCGCACAGCATACGGTGATGACCTGTGGTCCGGCGCCGTATATGAAGAATGTGCAGACATTCTGTCAGGCACTGAATGTGGATCCGGGCAGCTTCTTTATGGAGCGTTTCGGGCCGGAGCCGGAAGCGGAAGCCGGAGAGCAGATGGTCACCATGACCATTCAGTCCCCGCTGCGTCAGGTGAAAGTGCCTGTCGGTATGACCCTGCTGGCGGCGATGGAAGCGAACAGTGTGCCGGTAATGGCGGCATGCCGCGCCGGTGTCTGCGGCAGTTGTAAAACCCGCGTCCGCAGCGGTGAATATACCACCACCAGCACCATGACGCTGACCCCGGAAGAGATTGAACAGGGTTATGTTCTGGCGTGCAGCTGTCAGATTCAGGGCAATGTTGAATTAGCCTGATTGAGAATCATTCTGTATAATTGCAAAAAAGCGCCGTTTTCAGCGGCGCTTTTTCTGTTTCCGGCGGATAAACGCCGGGTTTCCGCTATGCTGTAAATGTGATCATAATAAAAAAGGATTTTCAGCAATGAATAAGACAGAGTTTGTAACCCGTGCCCTGACTGACGTTCTCGGTGAACATATCGGTGATGAATCCCTGGTTGAACAGTATTTTTCCCGTGATTATGTTCAGGTGGTGAATGGACAGACAATTGAGTTTCCCGCATTTCTTGCTCATCTTAATGCCCTGAAAATGGCAACCCGCAGTATTACCATAGAGATTAAATCCATCGCAGAAGGCGGATCCTGTGTGCACACTCAGCATATCGCTAAGGCGGAAAAAGTCAGTGGTGAGCATGCCGCTTTTGAGGTTTTCGCCTGTTTCCGTCTGGCAGACGGCAAAATTGTCCGCTGTGAGGAAGTGACACGACAGCTGACCGGTGATAAGAGCGATAATGATCTGGGTTCCCGGACCTGATTTGTAACCTCAATGGTTTCTAAACGAAATAGTAATAGTCCTCGCCATATAATTTCTGAGAGTTATAATTCGCGCCGCATTTAAGGTGCAGTATCTCGTTAGGCGAGGCTCCTATACAAACAAAGGTTGCTGATCTGACGACGTCGAGAGACGCCCAAGATTAGGACAGGTTATATCGAACAGAAGGTATAACCCGAAGTAACTTCCCGCAGTCTGCGGGATACGTTGTATAGTGCTAAAACCGAGACGTGAGATAGCCTACGCATTCTCTCATCTGGTTTCGCCCCTATTGGAGTGCTGTTTGAAGTCCATAACAGACATTAGGGTCACACATCATGAAGTTAACCAACTACGAAAAAGCGGACGCGCTGGTCATTTCCGCGCCATCCGTTAATCCGCCACACCATACCGATCGTCCGCAGCGTAATGATGAAGACGCAGTCAGTGCTTACATGAGTCAGGCGTATATCCGCGTGACCGTGTCAGACACGATTGCTGCCGTCAAACGCACCCTGCGTGAGGAACTGGAAGGTGAGCAGATCCCCACTTATTTATATGTACTGGATGAGGATAATTACCTGAATGGTATCCTGCCGGTCAAAGCCCTGCTGACCGCAGCGGAAGATATGTTTGTCGCCGATGTGATGCGCCAGACGTATTTTTCGGTGTCACCGGAGCAGTCCCGGCACGACGTGTATGAGCTTATCAACAACAGCGGGATTGATACTGTGCCGGTGGTGCAGTTCGGCAAGCTGGCCGGTATTCTGCGTCCGCAGGATATCGCGGAGCTGATTGAGGATGAAAACACCCAGGATGCGGCATTACAGGGCGGCTCCCAGCCGCTGGATGAGCCTTATCTGAGCACCAGTCCGTTCACGCTGTGGCGTAAGCGCGCAGTCTGGCTGCTGATGCTGTTTGTGGCGGAAGCCTATACCGGTACGGTGCTCAAGGCATTCGAGGAGCAGCTGGAAGCCGCTATCTCGCTGGCTTTCTTTATCCCGCTGCTGATCGGCACCGGCGGTAACAGCGGTACTCAGATCACCTCAACCCTCGTCCGTGCCATGGCACTCGGGGAAGTGAGCCTGCGCAATATCGGCGCGGTGCTGCGCAAAGAGCTGTCCACGTCACTGCTGGTCGCCTTTACCATGGGATGTGCGGGGATGATCCGTGCCTGGTTCCTGGGGGTCGGGCCGGAAGTGATGATGGTGGTCAGTCTGACACTGGTGTGTATCACAGTCTGGAGTGCGGTGGTGTCTTCCATTATCCCGATGGTGCTCAAGCGTCTGAAAGTGGATCCGGCAGTGGTTTCCGCGCCGTTTATTGCCACACTGATTGACGGCACCGGGCTGATTATCTACTTCGAGACAGCCAAACTGATTATGACTGATCTGGTGTAAGGTCGCACGGGGATGATATTGCAGCTGCACTGTTATCCCACACCAGCGTACTTTTACAGTGACGGCACAGGTACTGACTTTCCCCGCGCAACACTTTGTTATGGCGGCGGACAGTCAGTTCATGTGCCGTTTTGCATTGGCAGCGGTAAGTGAATGTCCGGGCGCGGACAGACGTCACATCAAAGCGGTGTGTACGGACGGCCGGAACACCCAGCACCTCTGTCATCATCCACTGCCATTCCCGCCCGTGAGGCGCCACGCGTCCGAAACGGCGGTAAACCAGCAGATGCGCCAGCTCGTGAGGAACCACATCCTGTATAAATCCGGGGCCGTTTTCCGTCAGTAACACCGGATTGAGGCGGATTTCCCATGTTTGCAGGCAGGCACTGCCGGCGGTGGTGCCGCGCTGACGATAGTTCAGTTCAGGCTCCGGATAATCCGTCTTCAGCACCCGGCAGGCGCGGGCCAGATAATCACGCAGGGTCTGCATGCAGGCCTGCTGTAATGCGGTGGGGACTCGGGTCGGTTTCATAGCCGGAAGCTTAGCGATACTGACGTAAAGCTGCAACCGTTATCAGCATGTTGTATATGTTGCAAAATAATATTATATTTAATTATATAATGTCGTAAGGAATAAATTCATGACACCAACACTGCTTACCGATATGCAGGAAGCCGCCACCGGCGTTGCTGCCCTGCTGAAAACACTGGGGAATCCGGATCGTCTGCTGCTGCTCTGTCAGCTGAGTCAGGGGGAATGCAATGTCAGCGAACTGGAGGAGCGGACCGGCATCAATCAGCCGACGCTGTCACAGCAACTGACGGTTCTGCGCAATGAAGGACTGGTGCACACCCGGCGTGAGGGAAAACGTATCTATTATTCCGTGGCAGATGAAAAAGTCCTGATATTGCTCACCACGCTGTATCAGCTTTATTGTCCTGAAAAACAAGGAAAATAATATGATTATTGATAGCGCGGCTTTTACGCCGGTCAGTGCGGCACTGGGCGGACTGATGATCGGCATTGCGGTTGCTGTACTGTTACTGTTTAACGGGCGGATTGCCGGGATCAGCGGGATCTTCGCCAATATGTTCACAAAGCAGAGCGGCTGGCGGATAGCGTTTATTGCCGGGCTGGCAGGGGCACCGTGGGTTTACAGGTTGTTTGCCGGTCAGCCGGATGTGGTGATCGCTGCGGATTATCCGCTGCTTATTGCGGCCGGTCTGCTGGTCGGTTTCGGCACGCGGCTGGGTAACGGCTGTACCAGCGGACACGGTATCTGCGGTATGGCGCGGTTATCAAAACGATCATTTGCTGCCGTGGCGGTGTTTATGGTCAGTGCTTTTCTGACTGTCTGGCTGATGAAATAAGGATACGCTATGCCTGTTATCACTGCATTAATCAGCGGGATTTTGTTCGGCCTCGGTTTGCTGGTGGCCGGGATGGGTAATCCGCAGAAAATTCTGGCGTTTCTGGATATTACCGGCAACTGGGATCCTTCACTGTTGATCACCATGGCGGTAGCGATGGCGGTCAGTATGGTTGCCTTTACGGTGGCTAAAAAACGTAAAAAGACCGTATGCGGCACGCCGCTTGAGTTACCGGCGAACAGTAAAATTGATAAACGGCTGCTGACCGGCGCACTGCTGTTTGGTATCGGCTGGGGGCTGGCGGGGATCTGCCCGGGACCGGGGATTGTTTTATCCGGGATGCTCAGTATCAAAGGGCTGGTATTTACTGCGTCAATGATTGCCGGGATGGTGATTTTTGCACTGTATTCATCACGGCAGTGCAGTAAATCATAATGTATTTACGGATTCAGAACATAAAAAAACCGGCTGAAAAGCCGGTTTTTTGTGCCTGTTAATATAACAGGGAATTATTTCAGACCAGCGGCTTCGCGCAGCTGCTCTGCTTTGTCGGTTTTTTCCCACGGGAACTGAGGACGCCCGAAGTGACCGTATGCTGCGGTTTCCTGATAAATCGGGTGCAGCAGATCCAGCATCTGAATCAGACCGTACGGACGCA
Organism: Morganella sp. HMSC11D09; assembly: GCF_001807955.1. NCBI lineage: Bacteria > Pseudomonadati > Pseudomonadota > Gammaproteobacteria > Enterobacterales > Morganellaceae > Morganella > Morganella sp. HMSC11D09. The sequence continues at coordinate 159,162 of NZ_KV791684.1, read as the reverse complement.
GGTCGAAGAACTCGCGCACCAGCAGCGTCAGTTGCTGGTTGGAAACTTTACCGGTACCGAAGGTTTCTACCATAATGGACGTCGGCTCTGCCACGCCAATTGCGTAGGAGACCTGGATTTCACAGCGGTCAGCAAGACCGGCAGCGACAATATTTTTTGCCACATAACGGGCCGCATAGGCTGCGGAACGGTCAACTTTTGACGGATCCTTACCGGAGAATGCGCCGCCGCCGTGACGTGCCATGCCGCCGTAGGTATCGACGATGATTTTACGGCCGGTCAGACCGCAGTCACCCATTGGTCCGCCGATAACAAAACGGCCGGTCGGGTTGATGAAATATTTGGTGGTCGGATCCAGCCACTCAACCGGCAGAACCGGTTTGATGATCTCTTCCATCACCGCTTCATGCAGATCTTTCTGTGAGATATCTTCAGAGTGCTGGGTTGACAGCACAACCGCATCAATCCCGGCGATTTTGTTGTCATCGTAACGGAAGGTGATCTGGCTTTTCGCATCCGGACGCAGCCACGGCAGCGTACCGCTTTTACGTACCTGAGCCTGACGCTCGACCAGACGGTGAGCATAGGTGATTGGTGCCGGCATCAGCACGTCAGTTTCGTTTGAGGCATAACCAAACATCAGACCCTGGTCACCGGCACCCTGCTCAAGCGGGTCAGCGCGGTCAACGCCCTGGTTGATGTCGGCAGATTGTTTGCCGATAGCACTGATTACCGCACAGGAATCAGCATCGAAGCCCATGGATGAGCTGGTATAGCCAATCTCACGGACAGTACGGCGCGTGATTTCCTCAATATCAACCCATGCCCTGGTGGTGATTTCACCGCCGACCAGAACCATACCGGTTTTGACATAGGTTTCGCAGGCAACACGCGCTTTGGGATCTTGTTCTAAAATCGCATCAAGGACTGCATCCGAAATTTGGTCGGCAATTTTATCCGGGTGTCCTTCAGATACGGACTCAGAAGTGAAAAGATGTGTAGTCATTATTTTTCTCTACCTTAAGTGAAGTGAACTTTCGGTACATTGATGGATGTATTAACTTCTAGACGGCTATTCTAATGTATAATCGGCAGTGGTTCCAGAAATTTTATAGTGCCTCCGGTTTTTCCGCTGGTTTTTTTCACTTTTCAGAATGTGTTACGTGACTGTTTTTATTTTTTACACTTATCCGTCATTTTGATTTTGCATTTTTGTGTCATAACCGGTATAAACTGCGGCCAGTAGCTGTGAATTTTTCTTCAGTTATAAACGGCAGAAACTCAGGTTTTCTGTATGATTCAGGCGGGGGTTACGGTGTGTAATCCTGTGTGGGGGTAAATGGGTTAATGAACCATTATCTGCTGCTTGTTGACGTTCAACAGCCACGTGCTTTACAGCATGTGTCCGCGTCTTTTTCTGTTCTCTCTTCCTCTCTGACTGACACGTGCTCTGCACGGTGTTTTCCGTATCCGTTACACTCAAACAGACCGGATAACGCAAGCAGGCGGGTCACTCTGCGGTAAGCCCGTAAATCTGTGTCCGGTTTTTGCCGGATGATGTAATCCATTTTGAATTTTTACTTGTCAACAGGACAGATTTATCCCACGGTGAAGGGGGATAGGCGTATGTCAGCCATACAGGTAAGTTTCACTCCAGAATCAGGAGATGACTAATGAATGATAATATCGCGCTGAAGATGCAGCAGACCTATAACATCGCATACTGGGGCGGCAGCTATTACGGTGTGAATGACCTCGGTCATGTCACCGTCTGCCCGAATCCGGAGATGCCGCAGGCCGCCGTTGATCTGGCTGAGCTGGTTAACCGTGTGCAGAAAGAGCGGGAGCACATCCGTCTGCCTGCATTATTCTGCTTTCCGCAGATTTTGCAGCATCGTCTGCGTTCGATTAATGCCGCGTTCCGCCGTGCCCGCGAATCCTATGGTTACAAAGGTGATTATTTTCTGGTTTACCCGATTAAGGTCAACCAGCAGCGGCGCGTGATTGAAACCCTGGTCAATGCCGGGGAGCCGCTGGGACTGGAAGCCGGTTCCAAAGCAGAGCTGATGGCGGTACTGGCGCACGCCGGTATGACCCGCAGTGTGATCGTCTGCAACGGCTATAAAGACCGCGAGTATATCCGTCTTGCCCTGATGGGCGAGAAACTCGGTCACAAAGTGTATCTTGTGATTGAAAAAATGTCTGAAATCGCCGTGGTGCTTGAAGAAGCCAAAAATCTGGATGTGGTACCGCGCCTGGGCGTGCGGGCGCGTCTGGCGTCTCAGGGATCCGGTAAATGGCAGGCCAGCGGCGGCGAGAAATCCAAGTTCGGTCTGGCGGCCACCCAGGTACTGCAGCTGATTGATATGCTGCGTCAGGCAGACAGCCTCGAGAGCCTGCAGCTGCTGCATTTCCACCTCGGTTCGCAGATGGCGAATATCCGCGATATCGCGACCGGTGTCCGTGAATCCGCCCGTTTTTATGTTGAACTGCATCAGCTGGGTGTCAATATTCAGTGCTTTGATGTCGGCGGCGGCCTCGGGGTGGATTATGAAGGTACCCGTTCGCAGTCTGACTGCTCTGTGAACTACGGGCTGAATGAGTATGCCAATAATGTGATCTGGGCTATCGGCGATGCCTGTGAAGAGCACGGCCTGCCGCACCCGACAGTTATTACCGAATCCGGCCGCGCCCTGACGGCGCACCATACCGTACTGGTATCCAATGTGATCGGTGTTGAGCGCAACGAGTTCTCCCCGGTGGCGGCGCCTGCCGAAGACGCACCGCGTCCGGTTGCCAGCCTGTGGGAAACCTGGGAAGAGATGCAGAGCAAGGGCAATACCCGCTCTCTGCGCGAATGGCTGCACGACAGCCAGCTCGACCTGCATGATATTCACACCCAGTACGCGCAGGGCATGCTGTCCCTGACTGAACGCGCCTGGGCGGAAGGGCTGTATCTGAATATCTGCCGCCGTATCCAGCAGGATCTGGATCCGGGTAACCGCGCACACCGCCCGATTATCGATGAACTGCAGGAACGCATGGCGGATAAATTCTATGTGAATTTCTCGCTGTTCCAGTCACTACCGGATGCGTGGGGGATTGATCAGCTGTTCCCGGTACTGCCGATTGAAGGGCTGGATAAGCCGCTGGATCGCCGCGCGGTGCTGCTGGATATCACCTGTGACTCCGACGGTATTATCGACCACTATGTGGATGGTGACGGGGTGGCGACCACCATGCCGATGCCATCTTATGACCCGGAAAATCCGCCGATGATGGGCTTTTTCATGATTGGTGCTTACCAGGAAATCCTCGGCAATATGCATAACCTGTTCGGCGATACCGCTGCACTGGATGTGTATGTCGGCGAAAACGGTCAGGTGCGCTATCTGGAAAGTGAAGAGGGCGATTCCGTGGCGGATATGCTTCAGTATGTGAAGCTGGATCCGAAAATTCTGCTCGAACGCTTCCGTGATCAGGTGAAAATCTCTGATCTGGATGAAGAGGAGCAAAAGGCCTTTACCGAAGAGTTCGAGAGCGGCCTGTACGGTTATACCTATTTAGAAGATGAATAATACCCGGCGGGATAATACGTCCGGTTTTGTGTCAGTAAGACATTAATAAAGGAATCATTATGATTAACAGCACATTAGGTAATCAGACCGATAACTCACTGGTCTCTAATGCGTTTGGTTTTCTCCGCCTGCCGCTGAATTTCCAGCCGTACACCAGTGACGCTGACTGGGTGATCACCGGTGTTCCGTTTGATATGGCGACCTCCGGCCGCGCGGGTTCCCGTCACGGACCTGCAGCCATCCGTCAGATTTCAACCAATCTGGCCTGGGAAGGTAACCGCTGGCCGTGGACATTCGATATGCGCGAGCGCCTGAATGTGGTGGATTGCGGTGATCTGGTGTTCGCGTTCGGCGATGCACAGGATATGAGTGATAAGTTACAGGCACACACAGAAAAAGTGCTGGCGTCCGGTAAAAAATGTCTCTCTTTCGGGGGCGATCACTTTGTGACTCTGCCGCTGCTGCGCGCGCATGCCAAACATTTCGGTAAGATGGCGCTGGTGCATTTCGATGCCCATACCGACACTTACGGCAACGGCAGCAAATTTGACCACGGCACCATGTTCTATCACGCCCCGAATGAGGGACTGATTGACCCGGCGCATTCCGTGCAGATTGGTATCCGTACCGAGCATGAAACAGATAACGGTTTCACCGTGATTGATGCGGCGCAGGTCAATGACCGCACCGTGGATGATGTGATTGCTCAGGTGAAAGCGATTGTCGGTGATATGCCGGTTTATCTGACCTTCGATATCGACTGTCTGGACCCGGCATTTGCCCCGGGCACCGGCACACCGGTTATCGGCGGGCTGACAACTGACCGCGCGCTGAAACTGCTGCGCGGCCTTCAGCCGCTGAATATCGTCGGCATGGATCTGGTGGAAGTGGCACCGGCGTATGATCAGTCCGATATTACGGCACTGGCCGGCGCAACCATCGCACTGGAAATGCTCTATCTCCAGGCCGCGAAGAAAGGCTGAAACCGGTTTCACCACCGTTAAAACAAAAGACCCGCAGTGCGGGTCTTTTTGCATTTCAGCGGGATTATTTTTTCTTCGCGTATTTCAGTGAATCCAGCGCGACGGCAAAAATAATGATGCTGCCCTTGATAATGTACTGCCAGTACGGGTTGATGCCGATATAGGTCAGACCGTAGTTTATCAGGGTAAAAATCAGCACCCCGGTCACCACACCCAGCACAGTCCCGACCCCGCCGGAGAAGGACACGCCGCCCACCACACAGGCCGCGATGGCATCCAGCTCATACATAAAGCCGAGGTTGTTGGTTGCACTGCCGATACGTCCGGCTTCCAGCAACCCGCCGAAGGCATAGAACACGCCGGATAAGGCGTAAATCATAATCAGGTTCAGGCCGACATTCACGCCGGACACTTTAGCCGCTTCCGGGTTACCGCCGATGGCAAAAATGTTTTTGCCGAAGCGGGTTTTATTCCACAGGATCCAGACAAAAAAGACGGCTATCGCGGCATAGAACGTAATATATGACAGCTTAAAATCACCGAAACGGATAAATCCCTGGGCAAATTCAGAGAATTTCGGATCAAACCCCGCTACCGGTGAAGCACCGACAGAGTCGTAATACAGGGAGTTGATACCGTAGACGATGATCATGGTACCGAGTGTGGTAATAAACGGCGTGACATTGAGATAGGCAATAATCAGGCCGTTAACCAGACCGATAACTGCTCCGACCGCACACACCAGCAGGATCACCATCGGAATAGACCAGGTTTCCATCTGCGGGAAAACTTTGTTCACGTTTTCCATGGATTGCAGCAATGTCGCCGCAATCACCGCCGCCAGCCCGACCTGGCGCCCGGCGGATAAATCCGTACCCTGGGTGACAATCAGCCCCGCGACACCCAGCGCGATAATAATCCGCACCGAGGATTGGGTGAGGATATTACTCAGGTTCATCAGGCTGAGGAATGTCGGATCCTGAATGATAATAATCGCCAGTAAGACCAGCAGAACCACATAAATCCCCCCGTCCTTCAGATAGGACAGGAAGCTTTTTTTATTTAATGCTGCGCTCATTGTTAATATCCTTAAAGGTGAAGGGAGGCGAGACGTAAAATCTCACTCTGCGAAGTGTCACGGGTGTTGACGATACCGGCGACCTCACCGTTGCTCATCACCAGAATCCGGTCTGTGATCCCCAGCAGTTCCGGCATTTCGGAGGAAACGATAATGATCCCTTTTCCTTTTTTGGCCAGTTCAGTAATCAGCTGATAAATCTCAAATTTTGCCCCGACATCAATACCCCGCGTCGGTTCATCCAGCATTAACACTTCCGGTTGTGTCAGCAGCCAGCGGCCGATAATTACCTTCTGCTGATTTCCGCCGGACAGCGAGCCTATCTGGGTGTGATGGCCGGGGGTTTTCACCCGCATGGCATCAATCACCCACTGGGTATCACTTTTCATTTTGCTGTTATCCAGCAGACCCAGTTTATTTTTATATTTGCCCATGTTTGAAATCAGCGAGTTAAAGCTGATATTTAACCAGGCATAGATTCCCGTGGCGCGGCGCTCTTCGGTGACCAGTGCGAAACCGTGATTAATGGCTTCATTCGCACTGTTGTTCTTAATGGTTTTCCCCCTCAGCGTGATGGTGCCGGAGGATTTCTCGCGGATCCCGAACAGGGTTTCGAGAATATCCGTCCGCTTGGCACCGACCAGACCGGCGATACCGAGGATTTCCCCCTGATGCAGATCGAAACTGATATCGCGGATAGACGGCTGGCGCAGAGACGTCAGGTTTCTGACTTCCAGCATGACATCTCCCGGCGTGCTCTGTTTTTCCGGGAAACGCTGGCTGAGTGTGCGCCCGACCATGGCGGCAATAATATTATCCATCGTCAGCCCTTCGAGGGGCTGTGTGGAGATCCACTGGCCGTCACGCAGAATGGTTATCTCATCACAGAGACGGAAAATTTCTTCCATTTTGTGGGAGATATAGACGATGCCGCAGCCGCGATCTTTCAGCTTGCGGATAATGGTAAACAGATGATTGACTTCTTTTTCGGTCAGGGAGGAGGTCGGCTCATCCATGATCACAATTTTTGCGTTATAGGAAAACGCCTTGGCGATTTCGATCATCTGCATTTGCGAGACGGACAGATTGCGGACTTTTTCCCGCGGATCGATATCGATATCCAGCTCATCAAAGATGGCCTGGGTGTCTTTCAGCATCTTGTTCTGATCGACAAAAAACCCTTTGGCGGGATACCGTCCCAGCCACATGTTGTCCATCACCGAGCGCTGAAGCACCAGGTTCAGCTCCTGATGCACCATGGACACGCCGTGTTCCAGTGCCTCTTTTGAGCCTTTAAAATCAATTTCCTGTCCCTGAAACAGGATGCTGCCGCTGTCTTTTTTATAAATCCCGAAAAGGCATTTTAATAATGTGGATTTACCGGCACCGTTTTCGCCCATCAGGGCATGAACGGAGTGCGGTCGTACCCGTAAATTGACATTATCGAGTGCCTTAACGCCGGGAAATGATTTATTGATATGCATCATTTCCAGCAGATATTCGCCTGAGCTGTCGGCCATACATACACCTGGCTAATGTTATCGTTCCGGACACGCCCGCAGCACGGATGCTGCGGGCGGAAAGAATCACCGCTTATTTTATAAACTGTGACAGGTTCTCTTTATCCACGCCGACATACGGCACACGGATAACATTGTTTTCAATCTTGTAGCTGGTGCCTTCCGCTGCTGGTTTGCCTTCCGCCAGGTTTTTGGTGATAGCCATGGTGGCTTTCGCCTGGTTTTCCGCGTCATTCAGCACCGTACCGGCCATTGCCCCGGATTTCACCATGGAGAGGGCTTCCGGCAGGGCATCCACACCAAAGACCGGGATGTTGGTTTTGTTGTGTGCTTTCAGGGCTTCAACCGCGCCCATTGCCATCGCGTCATTGTTGGCAATGACCACTTCGATTTTGTCTGCATTCGGGCCGGAGAGCCATGCATCCATTTTATCTTTGGCCTGTGCGGTATCCCACATTGCGGTATCGAGCTGAAGCTGCTCTGTCGGGATGCCTTTCTCATTCAGGGTTTTGACCGAATAGGTGGTACGGGCTTCCGCATCCGGGTGACCCGGCTCACCTTTAATCAGCACATACTGAATTTTGCCGTCTTTGTTCAGATCCCACGCCGGGTTGGCTGCCCAGTGTTTGGCAATCAGCTCACCCTGGATAACCCCGGATTCTTTGGAGTCGGTACCGACAAACCAGGCTTTGTCGTAGCTGTCGAGGGCTTTGCGGGAAGGCTCTTTGTTGAAGAACACCACCGGAATATCATTGGATTTTGCTTTGTCGATGATCACCGGGGCGGCGGCAGGGTCAACCAGGTTGATCGCCAGTACTTTAACGCCCTTGGCCAGTAACACATCAATCTGATCATTCTGTTTGGACTGGTCGTTTTGTGAATCATTCATCAGAAGGGTGATTTCCGGTGAATTTTTTGCATCTTTTTCAAGGGCTTTACGAACGATAGACATAAAGTTGTCATCGTATTTGTAGATGGTCACACCAATACGGGTATCAGCCTGTGCCTGTGCCGCAGCACCAAACAGCATGGCGGCGGCAACGCCTGCCAGGACAAAATGCTTCTTCATTCTCTGCCTCCGGGTCGGGGGATAGGGTACAGTTTTTATTTATGACGCCACCTGTTATTCAGAGGAAAGGCAGGGGCGGTGTTTATCATTCTTCCGGCAAATGATAATAATAATTTATAAATAAAACGGCATGCCGGTAAGAAGATGGCAGAACCTGGGACATGACGATAACGTCAGGAAACGCCCGGATCATAAAATGAGAGTTGTTATCCGTCTGTGAATAGACTCACAGATTGAAAACGTTTACATGGAGAAAGATCACCGGTAGGCAGAAGAGTGACGGATAACCAGGGTCGGCATAAACACATGGGACTCCGGCGGCGGCAAGGTTCCGGCGGCGCCCGCTAAGGCAAGTTCTGTCGCCAGCATGGCCATGGAGACCACCGGGTAGCGTACTGTGGTCAGCTTCGGAGTGGTGAAACGGGCGGCGGGAATATCATCAAAGCCGATCAGGGAAAACTGCTGCGGCACGCGGATACCGTTTTCATTCAGCACCGACATAGCGCCGGCCGCCATGGCATCGTTATAGGCAAACACAGCGGAGAGTGCCTGATTACGGCTCAGCAGCTCTATCATGGCGGCCTCACCGCCGTCAGAATCCGGCGAACCGGCGGCATACCAGGCTGCACCAGTTGTCAGTCCGGCGGCTTTCATGGCACGGGTATAACCCTGATAACGCAGGGTATTATCTTCTATCTCATGGGTGGAGCCGAGATAACCAATGCGCTGATGCCCCTGAGAGATCAGCAGACGGGTCGCCATTTCCCCGCCGGACAGGTTATCCAGCCCGACACAGCGGTGCTCAAAACCGGGAATAACGCGGTTAATAACGGTCATGCCGGGCACCTGACGGAGAAAATCACTCAGTTCCGCATCACTGAGCGCTTTGGAATGCACCACCAGGGCGTTGCAGCGCTGGCGGATCAGAACCTCTATCGCATGGCGCTCCTGTTCGGCCTGATGGTAGCCGTTGCCGATCAGCACATGCTTGCTGTGCTGCTGGGCGACTGTGTCCACCGCTTTGACCAGCGCGCCGAAAAACGGGTCGGCCACATCCATCACCACCACGCCGAGAATATCACTGCTCTGGCTGGCCAGTGCCTGTGCATTGGCGTTTGGCCGGTAATCCAGCTCAGTCACGGCGTTCATCACCAGTTCCCGGGTCTCTGAGCGGGTGGCCGCCGTATTGTTCAGCACACGGGATACCGTGGCAACGGAGACACCGGCGCGTTTTGCAACATCACGGATAGTTACGGGGTGTATAGATGTCATCAGAAATTACAGGTCAGAGGTAATGAAACATGTTGCCATCTTAACCCGGAGTGCGTGATGACCGTGTGATTCATCTCACAGCAAAAGAAAGCGTTTACATTGATTTTTTCGGATTATCCGCCTGTAACGGGAAGCTGAATCCCTTCACCAGAGTCTGTAACAGCGTTTTGGGTTACATTCACTGAAATTATTAATATATAAATGATACTGATTGTTTTGTTTCCGGCGGGTGGGTTATGCAGGACAGGGAATGTTACGGAATGAGACTCCGATGAATTTTGTTACAGCGATGTGTTGTCACATGGCAGGACAGTTGCTCATTATGTGCTTACCGGCTTGCAACCCGGGTAAAAACGCGTATGTTTTTAAATGAGTATTAATATCATAACGAAATACCTCACTCATAAGGAGCACATCATGGCACTAACGGGTAAAGTGGTTCTGGTTACCGGCGCTGCACAGGGGATTGGTCGTGGTATTGCACTGCGCTTAGCCAAAGAAGGGGCGGATATCGCGCTGGTGGATCTGAAAGAAGAAGGGCTGGCGAAAGTCAAAAAAGAAGTGGAAGCCCTGGGCCGCAAAGCGGCGGTATTCACCGCAGATATCAGTCAGCGCGATCAGGTTTTTGCGGTTGTTGATAAAGCAGAACAAGCATTGGGCGGTTTTGATGTTATCGTCAATAACGCCGGTATTGCACAGGTTAAAGCCATTGAAGATGTGCTGCCGGAGGATATGGATCGTATTTTCCGCATTAACGTCGATGGCACGATGTGGGGAATTCAGGCCGCAGCGGCCAAATTCAAAGCACGCGGACAGAAAGGGAAAATCATTAACGCCTCATCCATTGCCGGACATGATGGTTTTGCCTTACTCGGCGTCTATTCCGCCACTAAATTTGCGGTCCGCGCACTGACACAGGCGGCGGCCAAAGAATTTGCCAGCAGCGGGATCACCGTGAATGCTTACTGTCCGGGGATTGTCGGCACGGATATGTGGGTGGAAATTGATGAGCGTTTCTCTGAAATCACCGGCGCACCGAAAGGGGAAACCTACAAAAAATATGTCGATGGTATTGCGCTGGGCCGCGCCCAGACTCCGGATGACGTGGCGGCACTGGTTGCCTTCCTGGCAAGCGATGACTCGGATTACATCACCGGCCAGGCGATTCTGACCGACGGCGGTATTGTTTACCGCTAACTTATTGCGTTTATATTCACAGACATCCGCCGCATGCTGAATGCGGCGGATTTTTTTATGTATACTGATCCGCAGGATAACGCTGCGGGTGACAGGCATGAAATACGATCTGAATGACCTTTATTATTTTGTGAAAGTGGTGGAATACGGCGGATTTTCCCCGGCGGGTGAGGCGCTGGGTATTCCGAAATCCCGGCTCAGCCGCCGTATTGCTGACCTGGAGCAGAAGCTGAATATTTCACTGATCTACCGCTCCACCCGGCAGTTTCATGTCACTGAGATCGGCCAGACCTTCTACCAGCAGTGTAAAAATGTGATTGATGAGGCGGAGATCGCCGAAGAGATTATCTGCTCGGTACAGGGGCATCCGCGCGGCAGCGTGAAGTTTTCCTGTCCGGTCGCGCTGTTACAGGCTTATCTTCAGGATCTGCTGACAGATTTTATGGTGAAATACCCCGATATTGATGTGCAGATCCTGGCAGTTAACCGTCCGGTGGATGTGATCAGCGAAGGGTTTGATCTCGCACTGCGGGTGCGCTCCCTCCCGCTGGATGATTCCGGGCTGACCATGAAAGTGCTGGGCTATTCGCGGCGTATCCTGGTTGCTTCACCGCTGTTATTTACCGGAAAAGCGGCACCTCAGCATCCGGACGAACTGACAGAATTCCCGATCCTCGCCAACAGCGAACAAAAACAAAACTACACGCTGACACTGACCGGCGAAGACGGCAGCAGCATCACCAAACACCTCACAGCACGCCTCGCCACCACTGATGTCATGACACTGCACCGCGCGGCATGCAAAGGGCTGGGCATTGCCCGTCTGCCGGAAGGTGTGGTTCTCAATGATTTGACTGCCGGACGGCTTGTCCGTGTTCTGCCGGGCTGGCAGTTCCCGCAGGATGTGATTCACGCAGTTTTCCCGTCCCGCAAAGGGCTGTTACCCGCCGTGCAGGCACTGCTGAATTATCTGGCGGAACATGTACCGCAGACGGCGGCGTTTTCGGGGCAGGAGTAAATTATTCGGCTGATTAACAGCAATAAAAAAGCCACATAAAAATGTGGCTTTCTGAATCAGGTTTTTACAACTTTTTCTGTTGGGGAATGTCGCTGCCATTCTCCGGGTGATTATTTTGCTCTTACAGACCGGACCATCACCGAAGGTGCCTGCGCGAACCCGTATTCCTGACGAAATGCTTCATATTTACCGAGCCGGGGGCGTATGCCGGCTCCCGCAGAAATCACTTTCTGACCCGCTTACTGTAGCGCACTTTTTTTCATGCATCAAGTTGCTATAAATTACTCAGTAAACAGATAGCTGTAGTACAGGAAAGACCGGCATTCCGGAGTTCTGCGGAGGCTGATATCAGTGTTGTGCCGGTTGATAACAGGTCATCAACTAAAATGACAACGCGATTGTTGTCAATTGTATAATTAAAGTCCGGATTTAATTTCCATGGCGGAAAATAGTGTCTTATTTTATTGGGAACATGCTTCATCGAAAAAACAGTATTAGGGGCTGATTTTCTCAGTTCAGCTAATATTCTGAAAACCATTTTTTTGTGGGAGTCTGCAATATCCGGGGAAGTCGTATCATAGTATGCAAGTACATCACGGGCAGTCCGTTTGATAACGAAATGAGTATGCATTGTTATACCAAACAGGCGGGAAATTCTTCTGGCGAGGATGCAGGAAACATTTGATGATGATGGCATTGCAAATAAGGCACACGGTTTTTCCGGTATTCTTTGCCTTATTTTATTCAGGATAGTGGTAAAAGAAGGTTTGAACTTACAGAGTTCTTCGTTTGTGATCCTGTAGTTATAAATACCTTTTAATGAATATATTAACGGGTTTCCGTCACGGTCAGTGTCACCAAATTTAGTTCGCCGGTAAATACTGTAAACGGTTATCTTTTCAGCATTACCTATAGCTGTTATTTTCGGGTTTTTTCCTGTGGCGGTGATGACTCTGTGTTCATGATCAGGATTAAAGCTAACCCTTTTATCTGCTGAAATATCAATGCCCAATGGTATGGCTTCCCTTTAATATCAGTGATATTTGAACGGTAACACAGCATGGGTAGCCAATATTTAAACGACAGTGATATTGAAGACAATTCACGGAAACGAAAACAATGAGGCAAATAACCACGCTATTCGCCTCATTTTGTGAGGCAAATAGCGGTCGTATTTGCCTCATCGGTCTTACTCAGCGGGGATATGTCCGAAACGGCCGCTGTTGAAATCCTCAATGGTTTCGCGGATTTCCTGCTCGCTGTTCATCACAAACGGGCCGTAACCGACAACCGGCTCATCAATCGGCTCGCCGCTGAGGAACAGGACAACCGCATCTTCGGTGGCTTCCAGCAGAATGGTGCTGTCAGTGCTGTCAGTGCCGTCCAGGATCATCAGCTCGCCGGTGTGCAGTGGTGCGCGGCTGTCGACATAAATACTGCCGTGCAGAACGATCAGTCCGGCGTTGCGGCTGGCTTTTGCCGCCAGTCCGGTGACTTTTCCGGCTTTCAGGCGCAGATCCCACACATCCATTTCCGTGAAGGTCCGGGCCGGACCGCGTGCTCCGGCATATTCTCCGGCGATCACCCGTAATGTCCCGGCGTCATTCGGCAGTGCCACTGCCGGAATGGCGTTATTTTCCAGTAACTGATAACCCGGTGCGGCGGATTTTGCGGAAGCAGGCAGATTCACCCACAACTGCACCATATCCAGCGTGCCGCCTTCCCGCATAAAGCGGTCAGAATGGTATTCCTGATGCAGAATACCGGATGCGGCAGTCATCCACTGCACATCACCTTTACCGATCACGCCGCCCTGACCGGTGGAGTCATGGTGAGCCACCTCGCCGTCATAGACGATAGTTACGGTTTCAAAGCCGCGGTGCGGGTGCTCACCAACTCCCCGGTTGGCGCCTTCTGATGGCGGGAAATCCGCCGGACCGGCGCGGTCGAGCAGGATAAACGGATTCAGATGTTTGCCGTGATTGCTGTAGGAAAACATCTGGCTGACCGGAAATCCGTCGCCGACCCAATGGCCTTTCGGTGCGCGGTAGGTGCCGATAATGTTTCTCATGATGTCTCTCCTGATAATTATGTATAAACAGATAATAAGGGCGCGAACTATCAAGGAGTAGTCATGAAAACGGGTTTCACTGTTGCAGAAACAGAACAGTCAGCCCCGGGTTATCCGGTGTGTAATGATTCCCGGCACCACTGAGCCAGCCGGGCGATCGCATCCTCCACGTCCTTATCACAGCCGAACCCGGCGTTGAGCCGGAAACAGCGGTCATAGCGGTTGTCGGTGGCAAAGATATGGCCCGGCGCAATGCCGATCCCCTCCGCCCGTGCATTGAGAAACAGCTCCCGCACATTCAGGCTGCCTTCCGGCATGGTGACCCACAGAACATAACCGCCTTCCGGTTCGGTCACGGTGGTGCCCGGCGGAAATTCCCGCAGCACAACACGGCGGATGTTCTGCACCTGTGCCGCCAGTTCACGGCGCAGGCGGCGCAGATGAGCATCATAGCCACCGTTGCTCAGCAGTTCGCTGATAGCTGCCTGCGGCAGGACCTGAGAGCCCATCGAGGAGGTGTATTTGAGGGAGGTGATTTTGCGCATGTAATGCTGACTGTGAACCCAGCCGATACGCACGCCGGGTGCGATGGTTTTGGAAAATCCGCTGCACAGAATGACATTGTGACTGAATGCCCGCATCGGGAACGGGCGCTGCCCGCCGAATGCGGCATCACCGAAAGTATCATCCTCAATAATGATCACACCGTTTTCATCCGCCTGACGGGTTATCTCCGCTTTGACTTCATCCGGAATCGTTTTGCCCAGCGGATTATTGACGTTGGCGAGTGTCACAAAAGCTTTTACCGCTTTGCGGCGGAACAGGGCGGTGAGTTTATCGCAATCGACATAACCGTTTTCACAGGCATCCACTTCGGTCAGCCGCAGATTGAGATTACGCAGCATCTGCAGCAGTACAAAGTAACAGGGGGATTCCACTGCCACCGCATCCCCGGGGCTGAGCGTGGCGCGCAGTGCCAGTGATAAGGCTTCAATACAGCCGTTGGTGATAAGCAGGGTTTCCGGTGTGATATGGCAACCGTAACTGACTGCACGGCGGGCAATTTCCTCTTTCAGCGGTGCATAGCCGGTGCCTTTGACCGAATCCCCCAGCAGGAACGGCTTGCTGTAACTGAGCTGACGCATGATAAGACTCAGTTTTCTGACCGGATAGAGTTCCCGCCGCCCGTTAGCCAGATCGAGCCGGACACGGCACTCTTCGCCGACCATCGACATATGCAGTTCCGTCTGTTCATCCAGCGGGGCAAAATCGGCGGTGTGTGTCTCTGTACTGCGGCTTTCCGCAGCGGCAGGCTGAACCGGGGCGACAAAAAAGCCGGATTTCGGCCGCGCCACCGCAACATGCTCATCTTCCAGCGTGCGCAGCACTTTCAGGGCGGTGGTCAGGCTGACATTGTACTGTGCGGCCAGAACACGGACGGACGGCAGACGGCTGTCCGGCGGTAAAACGCCCTCGCGGACAGCCTGTTTTATCTGATCGGCCATCTGCCGGTAGCGCGGAAGCTGTACCATCTGTTCTGCCTCATTCTTACGGGTTCTGTGTGTTTCTGTAAGAGTACGTTGAGAGTAAATTATGACGCAAGGGTTTCTCCGGCTGACTGTGAGGTTTATATGACAACATTTGACAAAATCACCTGTTTACTGGATTCACGGGCGGTTTCCTTTGAGGTGATCGAGCATCCGGCGGAAGGCCGTTCTGATGCGATAAGCAAAATCCGGGGGAATAAACTGAGCCAGGCGGCGAAAGCGATGGTGTTACAGGTTACCGGCAGCACACCGGACATCCGCTATGTGCTGGCGATTGTGCCGGGAGACTGCAAAGTCAATTTTAAAAATGCCGCGAAACTGGCGGGTGGGAAAAAAGCCTCATTTGCCGCGCCGGAAACGGCACAGGCACTGACCGGCTGCCCGATGGGTGCGGTCCCGCCGTTCAGCTTTAATGACGAACTGACGCTGTATGTTGATAAGCGTCTGACCGGTGCCGGACGGGTATTTTTTAATGCCGGTGAACTGGTGAGATCGGTGTCTCTGGCAGCGGATGACTATTTCAGTGTGATCGGTCATGATCGCATTGCGGATATTGCGGTACCTCCCGCCGCAGAATAACAATGATAACGGAGAATAACGATGGAATATTGTGTTGCTGAACTGACGGATATGGATCAGGTAAAAGCCTTATTAAAACGTTATCATCTGACCACCATCAGTGATGAAGACAAGCCGGACGGTTTTGTCACCACACAGATGAGTGATGAACAGATGGTTGATCTGATTGAAAATGAGCAGGGATTATTTGTCGCCAAACAGGACGGAAAGGTGGTGGCGTTTGTGATGGCGGCATCCTGGCAGTACTGGTCACCGTGGCCGCTGTTTGCCCATATGATTGATAAACTGGGTGATTATGAGTTTGCCGGTCAGACGCTGACCACAGAGAACTCGTATCAGTACGGCCCGGTCTGTATTGATGCATCACTGCGCGGGCAGGGCGTGCTGGAAGGGCTGTTTGCTTTTGCGCTGGAAAAAATGTCGCAGCGGTTTGATATCCTGGTGACCTTTATCAACAAGGTTAACCCGCGCTCTTATGCAGCCCACACCCGCAAGCTCGGGCTGACGGTGCTGGATGAGTTCGGATTCAATAATAACCATTATTACTGGCTGGTCTGCGAAACCCGCTGAACAGTCCGGAAAAATAAGAAACCCGCCGCAGCCGCTGAATAATCAGGGCTGCGGCGGGGTTTTCAGAGATGATTACACTAATTCTTTCACGTCGAAGTTAACTTCGCCGCTTAAATCAGCATCATAATCAACGCCGTCCAGACCAAAGCCGAATAAACGGAGGAACTCCGCTTTATAGCCCTGATAGTCGGTTAAGTCGTTGATATTATCATCTGTCAGCTGCTGCCAGATTTCACGGCAGGTGTTCTGCACATCATCGCGTAATTCCCAGTCATCCAGGCGCAGACGCTGTTTTTCATCGGTTTCCGGCGCAGAACCGTTAAACAGTTTAGTAGCAAATAAGCGCTGAGTCTGTTCAATACAACCTTCGTGAATGCCTTTCTCTTTCATGATCTTAAACACGATAGAGATATATAACGGCATAACAGGAATAGCGGAAGAGGCCTGAGTCACGACAGATTTCAGAACGGCAACATACGCTGCGCCGCCTTTGGCCTGCAGTTTCTGATTGATCGCTGCTGCTGCGCGATCCAAATCTTCTTTGGCTTTGCCCAGTGTACCGTGCCAGTAAATCGGCCATGTTAAATCGGTACCGATATAGGAGTAGGCAACAGATTGTGCATTATCTGCCAGAACACCGGCTTCCTCTAATGCATTCATCCACAGTTCCCAGTCCTGGCCGCCCATGACTTTAACGGTGTCTGCGATTTCCTGCTCATTGGCCGGTTCAACAACGGCTTCGATCAGCACGTCTTTGTTGGTATCGAGCGCGACAGATTTGTACGGTTCGCCGATAGGTTTCAGCGCTGAGCGGACAATTTCACCGGTTTCCGGCATTTTGCGGACCGGAGATGCCAGAGAATAAACAACCAGATCGATCTGACCCAGATCCTGTTTAATTAAATCAATAACGTTCTGACGGCATTCATCAGAGAAGGCATCACCGTTAATGCTTTTTGCATACAGGCCTTCTTCTTTGGCGGCTTTATCAAAAGCGGCTGCGTTGTACCAGCCGGCAGAACCGGTTTTGTTTTCACTGCCCGGCTTTTCAAAAAATACACCGATAGTCGCTGCACCGCTGCCGAAAGCGGCATTGATACGGGAAGCCAGACCGTAACCGGTGGATGCACCAATCACCAGAACCTTTTTAGGCCCGTTTTTCAGTTCGCCGCAGGATTTCACACGGGCGATTTGCTCACGAACATGGGCTTCACAGCCCGCCGGGTGAGCGGTAGTGCAGATAAAACCACGAATTTTAGGTTTGATAATCATAGTTATTTTTTCTTGGTAGCCAACAATCAGGGGGTAATATACCTGATCTTCTCAGTTTACTTAAGACAATGCAGCGATAAACCCGCAGAGCAGACCAGTTAATTCCCGCTTTGTTATCCGGAATGCGGTGTATTTTATTATTGTGACGGACTGATCCATTTTCTGCCGGATAGCCTCCGGTATTTCCGCTATGATAGCCGTCATCATAACGGACAACCCGTCAGCGGAGTTACTGTGGCATTTGACATTTTCCGGAATATCCTGCATTACGGCTGCCATTTTCTGGTGCCGGTTCTGTTTGCCCGGCTGTTCTGGCGGCAGCACTGGAAAGCGGCGGCGATGATTATGATTGCCACTATGGTGATGGATGCGGATCACCTGCTGGCAGATCCTGTCTTTGACCCGGACAGATGCAGTGTCGGTTTTCATCCGCTGCATACTGTGTGGGCGGCGATTGTGTATCTTATTCTGCTGCTGATCCCGTCATGGAAAGTACGGGCGGTGGCGGTCGGCTGCCTGTTCCATCTGTTTACCGACGGGATGGATTGTTACATGGGTAGTCTGAAGCAGGGCACGGAATATGCGGCGGTGCAGGCATTAAAAAACCCGCCGGGGGCGGGTTTTTGTGCGGCTGAGATCATCAGAACGGATTTTTCAGTGCAGGGACCGGGACTTCCGCTCCCGGTAAACTGACTGCCGGGGCTTTGATATCAAGCGTTGGCGCGGAGGTTCCCGGAACGGAGATGCCCACTTCCGGGGCCGTGATTGACGGTGCGTCAACATCCACAGACGGCATGGCGGATTCCGCCGCTGACGTTATCTCTTTTTTCACGGATGACATCCGGCTGTTTTCAGCCTGCGGGCGTGCCGGAGGCACTTTCCCGTTACGATCAGAGGAAACCGGTGTGCTTTGTTGTCCCTGCGGGGCGGTTTGTCCGCTCTGTCCCCCGGCGACCAGTTGTGCATCCGGTCTGCGCATCTGACCGTTATCCGGCCTGAACTGTTCCGCACCGGTCTCTTTATTCACCATTGTGCCGTCAGACGGTGCACCGGAAACCATCCCGGGTCACTGTGCGGCTGCCGTTGCGCGACACTTTCGCGGCTCAGCAGGTACGGCTTACAGTGCCTTAATCTATTAGTGTTATCCGAAGCGTGACAGGGATAGAAATAAAAAGCCCGGCGAAGGTGCGCCGGGCAGGAATATGAACATAAAATGTTTATTCGGATAAACTGTCTTTCATTACTTTTTGGAAAGTTTCCCATCCGCAATAGCCGTTTTTATCAACCGGACAGTTTTTCAGTTCCAGTGTGACTTTTTGCGGCGGAGTTTTTAAAGAAAGATAACTGTTATTCCGCAGCTGATCAGATGACTGGTAAATATAATCAATCTTCACATAGGATTTATTATCCGCTTTATTTGTCCAGCGCTGGAACACTAATTTGCCGCCGATTGGCGTATGTTCATACTGTTCCGGCAACTGATACGGTTTAAATTCCAGGGCGGAGAGCAGGGAGGCAATATTGGAATCATGCCCGGCCAGGAAGGTAAATTTCGCTTCACTGCCCGGCGCAGCGGCGGCAAAGTGCTGATTAATATAGTTCAGCAGCGGATGTGCCACGTTTTTCGCGATAATACGCGGGGTGAAAAGAGATTCCTGATAGCCGTTTTTCAGGGTATTCAGCGCAGTCCACTGCTCCGGCGTGGTGACTTCGCCCCAGGCGACCTGGTCTGCCGGGAAACCTTCATAATATTGCAGGTCGATGGCATCCACCGCAGAGTTTGCCATTTTCAGCGGGCCTTTCACGCCCGGCTCTTTGCCGGCTTCAATAATAAAGCTGTTTTTGCCGTCGGCCAGTGAACAGAGTTTGTTGGTTTTGCACTGTTCTGAGTCTTTGATATTCAGCACCTTATTCAGTGCCTGATAACCCGGTGTCAGATCCAGCCCTTTATAATGACTCTCCATTGCAGCGAGGGCAGTCTGTTTAAACTCTGCGCTGTCATTGGTGATGATCGGGTTAAAAACCGGATCCATGGTGCCGATTTCCGGCTGGTGGTTCACGGTGACGGTACAGCCCGGGAAAGCACCGGCGGTAAAGAACTGCGCGGTGGCAATCGTGCGCTGAAGGCTGTTGGCGTAGACATTCAGCTCTTTTTCACCGGTCGGGCACAGGGTGTCCGGCAGCAGTTTGTTCTCATCCAGCCACTCGCGGAAATAGTGGCCCATATAGACTTCCAGTGCGCCGCCTTTGGTGGTCAGATAACCGCTCTGCGCATCCCACGCAGGCCAGGTTTTATCGGTGATTTCGGTCAGAATACCGGTATTCACAATCGGCGTGCGCAGGTTGTGGCGGCTCATCACCAGAACCTGTTCCAGTGTCATATCAGCGGAGGATGTATCAGCAAAAGCGGGCAGGGCGGGAGTCAGTAATGCGGCTGCAAGTGAAAGCGTCAGTAAGGTTTTTTTCATCCGGAACACTCCTGTTGTCATTATTTTCGAACCGATATTAATGACTGAAGCGATTCATATTTACCGGGAGCAAACTCTCAAAACAGTGATCAGCACCGGAAATAGCGCTTAAGTAAAGGTGCGGTGAAATTTTTCTTCAGATAAAAGCCTCTGGGCAGTGTTTGTATCGGTTGTCCGTGCGGACCGATAGCTTCTGTGAGTGCCCGGCTGTTGGCCGCTTTCGGGCGGATCTGCATCACCTGACCATGACGGGCGGTGATCTGCTCCACTTTCCCCAGCACAATCATATCCATCAGCTCTTCCCAGTCCGCCCGCAGCAGACGTTCTTCCTCCTCCGACGGTGACCACAGCAGCGGTGAACCGACACGGCGCTCTGCCAGCGGGATATGACGCGCACCTTCCACCGGCACCCACAGCACGCGGGAGAGCTTATGACGCACATGACAATCCGCCCAGGTAACGCCGCTGTTGCCGGTCAGCGGGGCGACACAGACAAAGGTGGTTTCCAGCGGCATGCCGGATTCATCCACCGGAATGGTTTTCAGCTCTACCCCGAGGTGAGCAAAATCCTGCTCTGCCTTACTGCCTGCATCTGCGCCCAGCCAGTATTCCAGCAGCATGCCGACCCAGCCTTTATCGCGGCGCAGATCCGGCGGCACCGGTATACCGGCACAGTCCGCCAGCTCACCGAAAGTGGCACCGGCAAGGGATTGGGCGCGGCTGAGCAGCTCAGATTCGCTGGCCGGGGGTAACGGCGGCTGAAAAAGTTGAGTCATGTTATGTGCTTAAAAGTTGAACAGTGTTATCAGGTAAAATAATACATAGGCATGAATGAAAAATAAATATTATCTAATTTATTGATATATAGCTATTAATTTTCGCCACCGCAACAAGTACAGAAGGTTGTGCACCAGCATCCTCAGACAATAAACAGGATCTTACACTGAGTTATCCACAGCTTTATGGGATAAGTGAAAAACAGCCTCACTACTGGTTTGATTTACAGGCTTGACTTCCGCCTGTTTTCGCGTTTCAGCAGGGGTTTTGCTCACGGATAAGTCACAATCTGTGGATAACACCGGGTGTGGTTATTTTTTGTGCTGTGTAAGTCTGTGAAAAAAAATGCCGGTGTTTTTTTCAGATGATTCTCTGTTTTTATTTCCGTACTGATATGATTTAACAGGGTTTATTTAAAGATTGTGATTTTATCAACAGGGGGCAGTTAAAAACTATACCCCCATTACCCTTGCGTTTTTCACAACTATATCCACAGAAAACGTGAATAAAAGCCGGTTTTTTATCAGAGGGTGTTTATAACTTTGCCTTTTTCTGTGAATTAACTTTCCGGGGGGATAAACCAGGCGGATTTAAAATCAAACCAGCCGAAGGTATTCATTTTGACGCCCCGCATACTGCGCTGCCCCTGTAATTCAAGCCAGTGATGGAACAGCGGGAACAGCATCTGCCTGTCAATGATCTGCTCACACCATGCCGCCAGAGACAGGGAACGCTGCCGCCATTGCTTCAGCGGCGCACGCAGGTCATCGCCCAGACAGCGGCGCAGCAGCGGCAGCTCGTACAGGGTGGCGAAAACCGAAAAATCCAGCGGCTTATAAAAGTTGGCGGTCGCCAGCCAGAAATCACTGTCACAATCGCCGTTAAACCAGGTGTCGTAATCAGTGATATTAATCGTCAGTTTTACACCCTGTTCTGCCAGTAACTGCTGCAATAATTTGCCGATAGCATGGTATTCGTGATGATCCTGATAATAGGTCAGTGTCAGTTCTGTCAGGTCAGCCGGTTTTTCACAGGGCGGGATAAGTTTGCTGTGATGCCAGCGCAGCAGCAGCCCGTAAGCGGGCCACCAGTGGCGCTGATACAGGGGTTCGCAGTGATACAGCAGATTGACCGGGGTCATCAGGCTGTTGAGCCAGCGGCGGATATCTTCCCGCTCTCCTTTTGCCGAACGCGTGTCGTGCAGCAGGAAATAGCAGCCTTCCTCCATCCGGCTGTCGAGAGAATCCCGCTCCGGCCCGTCCGCACCGATATGCAGGGTGGTACAGACCATTTTTTCTTCCAGCTCCGGCACCACCAGCACAGAAACTTCATCCAGCAGGGCGCGGAAGCCGTAATAATGGTCAAAGGCACGGATTGTCAGTTTACGGTCATTGTTACAGATCACCTGATACGGGCCGGTGCCGACAGGGCGGCGGGCGAAATCCGGCAGTTCCTGCCACTCATGGGGCAGAATGGCGGCGTGCGGGCTGCCGGTCAGTACCGGGAACCAGCTGTCGGCCTCATTCAGTGTGATATCGATAATGTAAGGCATATCGGAACGGACAGTGCGGATATGGCTGAACAGCGGGGGTGTGTCACGCAGGCGCTCAAAAGAGGAAATGATATCCACCATCTGCAACTCACGGCCGTGATGGAAAAATATCGCCGGGCGCAGCCAGAAACGCCACTGTTTGTCGCCGGTCTGCTGCCAGTGATGCGCCAGCGCCGGGACAGCTTCCCCGTTTTCCTCATTTATTGCCGTCAGTCCGTTAAAAATCTGGCTCAGCAGATGGACTTCCGAGCGGCGCAGCGGCGAGCCGGGCAGTAAATTATAAAAAGGTCGGTAATAGACAATGCGCAGCAGACTTTTTCCCTGCCGGAAGCTGCGCTCCAGCTGGGATAACACCATCTGGCGCATCGCGTCCTTATCATTGACCATCGCCACCAGTTTTTCGATATTGTCCTGTTCGATCAGCTGTTCGGCACGGGCGTGCTGGAGGTCCCGTCCGCTTTGCAGAAAACAGAGACGTGAGCGCTTACCCCGTCCGGTTTCTGCCTGCCAGCTGAGCCAGCCCGCTGTCTGCATACTGCTGAGCAGAGAGCGGACATGACGGCGGGAACAATGCAGGATATCGGCGATCTCCTGAAGCGTGGTATCGGTCTCCTGTCCCTGATGATGCTGCCACAGGCGGATAAACTGGTGCTGGAGGCGTGGTGTGCTCATAAAAGAGGAACTCCGGTCGGTTTTCTGTCCATTTTTATTTCCATATATTACGTCCATACTCAATGTCATTAAAGCAGCTCATGACGTCAGTGTGATACCTGACTCACTCCCGATTCTTGAGTAATGGTGACTTTTACCGCCAGCCGAAAGGCTGGTTTTTTTCTGTCCGGTGATCCGGAAAAAGAGGCGGGGAAAACGGGGAAAAAAGCTGCCATCACAAAAGGGGGTGATGGCAGGGGTTCAATGGTGGAAATGGATCCGGTTATCAGTTCATAAATGCAGGCAGTTTTTCCTCAAAACGGGAAATCATGTCGTCATGCTGTAAGGTGAGGCCGATACTGTCGAGGCCGTTCATCATGCAGTGACGACGGAAGGTATCAACACTGAACGGATATTCCAGCTCACCGGCGATCACTTTCTGGTTCTCCAGATCAACAATAATCTGTGCACCTTCTGTTTTTTGTACCCAGTCAAAGAGCGCATCAATCGCGTCTTCGGGTAATTTCACCGGCAATAATTGGTTGTTGAATGAGTTACCGTAAAAAATATCCGCAAAGCTTGGCGCAATCACCACTCTGAAGCCGTAATCTGTTAAGGCCCACGGCGCGTGCTCACGGGAGGAGCCGCAGCCGAAGTTTTCACGGGCCAGCAGAATGGATGCGCCCTGATAACGCGGGGCATTGAGGATAAAATCCGGGTTCGGCACCTGTCCGTCATCATCGAGAAAACGCCAGTCATTGAATAAATGCTGTCCGAAGCCGGTGCGGGTCACTTTCTGCAAAAACTGTTTCGGGATAATGGCATCGGTATCCACGTTGGCGGCATCCAGCGGTGCGGCAATGCCCTGATGTACAATAAATTTTTCCATGGTTTTCTCCCTCAGCGCATCTCAATGGTACGGATATCGGCGAAACTGCCGGTGACAGCGGCTGCGGCGGCCATGGCCGGGCTGACCAGATGCGTGCGTCCGCCGCGCCCCTGGCGGCCTTCAAAGTTGCGGTTGCTGGTGGAAGCACAGCGCTCCCCCGGTGCCAGACGGTCATTGTTCATCGCCAGACACATCGAGCAGCCCGGTAAACGCCATTCAAACCCGGCATCGGTGAAGATTTTATCCAGACCTTCCGCTTCCGCCTGGGATTTCACCGGCCCGGAGCCCGGAACCACTATCGCCTGCACACCCGGCGCGACTTTGCGCCCTTTGGCGACGGCAGCAGCCGCGCGTAAATCCTCAATCCGTGAGTTGGTGCAGGAGCCGATAAACACCTTGTCGATTTTCACATCGGTTAATTTTTTGCCCGGCGTTAAATCCATATACGCCAGCGCTTTTTCTGCCGAGGCTCTTTCCACCGGGTCGGTAAAGCTCTCCGGTGCGGGAATGGCCCGGCTGATATCAATCACCTGACCGGGATTGGTGCCCCAGGTGACCTGCGGGGCGATATCAGCGGCATTGATAATAATTTCCGCGTCATATTTTGCATCCGGATCACTTTTCAGTGTCTGCCAGTAAGCCACAGCTGCATCCCAGTCCGCGCCCTGCGGGGAGAACTGACGGCCTTTCAGATAATCAAAGGTGGTCTGATCCGGCGCAATCATTCCGCCTTTGGCGCCCATTTCGATTGCCATATTACAGACGGTCATCCGGCCTTCCATGGAGAGTGCCTCAATGGCATCCCCGCAGAATTCCGCGATGTAACCGGTGCCGCCCGCGCTGCCGGTGTGACCGATAATCGCCAGTACAATATCCTTGGCGGTGATACCGGGAGCCACTTTGCCGCGCACTTCAATTTTCAGGGTTTTGGCCCGCGCCTGTTTCAGTGTCTGGGTGGCTAACACATGTTCCACCTCGGAGGTGCCGATACCAAAAGCCAGCGAGCCGAATGCGCCGTGGGTGGCGGTGTGGGAGTCACCACAGACAATGGTCATGCCAGGCAGGGTGATGCCCTGTTCCGGCCCCATCACATGCACAATACCCTGAAACGGATGGTTCAGATCATAGAGACGGACACCAAAGGCCTCACAGTTTTTGATCAGCTCCTGCATCTGGTTACGGGCCATTTCACCACAGGCATTGATATCTTTGGTCTGCGTGGAAACGTTGTGATCCATGGTGGCGAAGGTTTTTTCCGGGCGGCGCACCGGGCGGTTTTTTGCCCGTAATCCGTCAAACGCCTGCGGAGAGGTCACCTCATGCACCAGGTGGCGGTCGATATACAGGATCGGTGTTTCGTTTGCTTCTTCACGAACCACATGGGCATCATATAATTTCTGATATAAAGTTTTTCCTGTGCTCATCTTAAGCCCCTTCTGTAATCAAACGCGCGATAATGTCGCCCATTTCGTCTGTGGTCACACTCTTGCCGTTTCCGGCCACATCCCGGGTGCGGTATCCGGCATTCAGTGCCTGATTGACCGCATTTTCGATGCTGTCCGCCGCTGCATCCTGCCCGCAGCTGAAGCGCAGCATCATGGCAGCGGATAAAATCTGGGCCACCGGGTTGGCAATATTCTGCCCGGCGATATCCGGCGCAGAGCCGCCTGCCGGTTCATACAGACCGAATTTTTTCTCATTCAGGCTGGCGGACGGCAGCATGCCCATGGAGCCGGTGATCATGGCGCACTCGTCGGAGATAATGTCGCCGAACAGGTTGGAGCAGAGGATCACATCAAACTGCGACGGATCTTTGACCATCTGCATGGCGGCGTTATCGATATACATGTGTGACAGCGCGACATCCGGATACTCTTTGGCGATTTCTGTTACCACTTCGCGCCATAATACGGAACTTTGCAGTACGTTGGCCTTATCAATCGATGTTACCTGGCCACGGCGTTTTTGGGCGGAGGCAAAGGCGATACGGGCAATACGCTCGATTTCAAAGCGGTGATACACCTCGGTATCATAAGCACGCTCATATTTACCTTCGCCTTCACGGCCTTTAGGCTGCCCGAAATAGATCCCGCCGGTCAGTTCGCGGACACACAGGATATCGAATCCGCGTGCGGCGATATCACTGCGCAGCGGGCAGAACGCTTCCAGCGCAGGATAGAGCCGTGCCGGGCGCAGGTTACTGAATAATTTGAAATGTGCCCGCAGCGGGAGCAGAGCGCCGCGCTCCGGCTGGGAGTCCGGCGGCAGTTTTTCCCATTTCGGGCCGCCGACAGAGCCGAACAGTACCGCATCGGCCTGTTCGCAGCCTTTCAGTGTGGCCGGCGGCAGCGGGTGGCCATGGTTGTCGATGGCAATGCCGCCGACATCATATTCACTGGTGGTGATGGTCAGGTTAAAGCGGGTGCGCACCGCATCCAGCACTTTAATCGCCTGCGCCATAATTTCAGGGCCGATTCCGTCGCCCGGTAAAACTGCAATATGAAATTGTTCCGACATAATTACACCGCTTCCTTTGTCTCTGTATTGTTGTTATGAGTATCGTTGTGCATGTTGTTATCTGACTGTATACGCCGTTTTTCTTCTTTTACCTGTCCGGCGCGCCAGATGCTGTTGATGGCGTGGATCATGGCCTGGGCGGAGGATTCAACAATATCGGTCGCCAGCCCCATACCGTGGAATTTACGGCCTTCATACTCCACCACGATATTCACCTGACCCAGTGCATCCGTTCCCTGACCTTTGGCAGTCAGCTGATAGGCGGCGAGGGTCAGCGGGTAACCCGCGATACGGCGGATGGCTTCATAAGCCGCATCCACCGGGCCGTTCCCCTGGGCGGATTCCGAGATAATGTCATCCCCGGCCTGCATTCTGACCATCGCGGAGGCTTTGACACCGGTACCTGACTGGGTGTTGAGGAACGCCAGCGAGAAATGTTCCGGCTCCTGGTGCTGCTGCTTCATAAACACCAGCGCTTCCAGGTCGTAATCGAAAACCTGACCTTTCTTGTCCGCCAGTTGCAGGAAGTCGGCGTATAATTCATCCAGGTTATAGTCACCTTCCTGATAACCCATTTCCGCCACCCGGTGTTTCACCGCCGCGCGGCCGGAACGGGAGGTCAGGTTGATTAAGTTATCTTTCAGGCCGATGCTGTCCGGCGTCATGATTTCGTAGGTTTCGCGGTTTTTAATCACGCCGTCCTGGTGAATACCGGAGGAGTGGGAGAAGGCATTGCTGCCGACCACGGCCTTGTTCGGCGGTACCGGGGTGTTGCATAACTGGCTGACCAGCTGGCTGGTGCGGTAAATCTCTTTGTGATTGATCCCGGTGCGCACGCCCAGCATTTTTTCCCGCACTTTAATCGCCATAATCACTTCTTCCAGCGCACAGTTCCCGGCGCGTTCGCCTAACCCGTTGATCGTACCTTCAATCTGGCGGGCTCCGGCCTGTACGGCGGTGATGGAGTTGGCAACGGACATGCCCAAATCATCATGGCAGTGGACAGAAATGATGGTTTTGTCGATATTCGGCACGCGGTTGAACAATTCACTGATAATGCCGCCGAACTGGTACGGTGTGGTGTAACCGACGGTGTCCGGAATATTGACCGTGGTGGCTCCTGCGTTAATCGCGGCTTCCACAATACGGCATAAATCATCGATATCGGTGCGCCCGGCATCTTCGCAGGAAAACTCAACGTCATCGGTAAAGCGGCGGGCATGTTTAATCGAGCCGACCGCCATATCGATGATGTCAGCAAAGGTCTTGCGCAGTTTGGTTTTGACGTGAATACCGGAGGTGGCGAGCACCATATGCAACCGGAAGGCTTCCGCGACTTTCAGGGATTCCGCTGCGGCATCAATATCGCCGATCACACAGCGGGATAATGCCGCGATACGGCTGTTTTTGATTTCGCGGGCGATAGTCTGCACTGACTGAAAATCACCGGGAGAGGAGACAGGGAAACCGGCCTCAATAATATCAACCCCCATGCGTTCGAGCTGGAAAGCAATCTGTAACTTCTCTTTGACACTGAGACTGGCCTGTAATGCCTGCTCCCCGTCACGCAGTGTGGTATCAAAAATGATGACGTTATCGCTCATGTTGTGATCCTCTCGGTTATTTCTTGTTCTGTTTTCCGGTTTGCAGGTATAAAAAAACCCGCGACATTGCGCGGGTTTTTCAGGTCTCAGGGAGAAAGTTATGAGGAACTTCCGGCCACGAACCCGCCACGCGCAGTTAAGGCGATAATTAGCAGGCTGTTTAGGCGGAAAGTGAAAGACATAGTAATAACCTTCTCAGTAAATTCAGTGGCACGGAGCACAGGGCTTATCCGTGGCGATGTATTATTGATACTGAATATAAAATGCCCTGTCAACTCACGAGGTTCGCCGGAGATTCCGGTCAAAGGATAAAAAAAGCACAAAAAGCAGATAAACTGACTAATTTATAAAAATTAATCAGCGTTTTCATCTATAAGCCAGCTAAATAATTGGGCTAATATTTTTGCAGATTTTTTTACGGAGAATCAGAATCAGTTGAGTAGGCGGGTAACAGGGGGGCCGGCGGTCAGGCAGCCACCGGTAACCGGTGAGATATTCATTGAACAGTTTATTCTTTCCGTTATGTCAGTAAAAAAAATCGGATTTTTTATGCTGACAGAAGACAATTTTATTATGAATAAACACAATCTTTGTTTTATTATCTCACTGCATGGAAACTAAATGAATAAAGCGGTATTGATTTATTACTGGCATGAATAATTTACTGGCTTTAAATATTTAAATAGTATGCATTGTGATGATGATGCGCACCCGCGTATTCAGAACCATACAAGGAAGAGACTCAATTATTAATTGGATAATCAATTGAGATAATAGATTTCAATTTTGTATTGATCTGCCGTTTCATCATGGCGGCAGGTGGCTTATTGAAGTCATTATAATCATTTATTGGAGTTTAAGATGACTGAATACACCTCAGTGGCAGATGTAAAAAAAGAATCCGGTGAAACACAGCTGCGTAATGTGGATCTTAATCTGCTGACTGTTTTTGATGCGGTTATGCAGATGCAGAATGTGACCCGGGCTGCTGAACTTTTAGGTATGTCGCAACCGGCTGTCAGCAATGCGGTGTCAAGACTTAAAGTTATGTTTAATGATGAATTATTTGTCCGTTTCGGACGGGGAATTCAGCCGACAGCGCGCGCCAAACAGCTGTTCGGGCCGGTCAGGCAGGCATTGCAGCTGGTGCATAATGAGCTGCCGGGTGCCGGTTTTGAACCGGGCAGCAGCGAGCGGACATTTAATCTGGCCATCTCCAGTCCGCTGGATATCCGCCTGACAGACAAAATAATCGAACAGGTTAAACTTCACAGTGAAAATATCGATGTTAATATTCAGTCTTATATGAATTCACATATCGAGAATAACCTGAAATACCAGGAAACCGATTTTGCTGTCAGTTATAATCGTTTCGATAAACCGGATTACAGTCATCACTTATTATTTAATGACCAGTTATCACTGGTCGCCGCCCGCAATCACCCGCGTATACAATATACGGTAACAGAGAAACAAATATTTACCGAGCAGCATGCCGTGGTGTCGCTGGATTTAATTGATTCATTCAGTTCACCGTATTATGAAAATAATGAATTACTCCGGGCTATTGTTTATCAGGGAACCAATTTAGTCAGTGTACTGAATATTGTCTCTAAAACAGAGCTGGTGGCGATTGCACCGAAATGGCTGATTCAGCTCTATTCTCATGTGCTGCCGATTCAGGAAGTGCAGCTGCCGTGGGATAAAGTCAGCCGTCCGGCGTTTCTGATCTGGCACGAGGCGTGTACCCGCGATAAAGGGCATCAGTGGATGAAGGCACTGCTGACGCAGTTCACACATCATATGTAATCGATCATTTAATTTATTTCACGCCCCGTCAGGCAAATGTACCTGCCGGGGCTTTTTTGTGATCCCGTCATTGCAAAGATAACTAAATTTGCTTTTGTTCCCGGAGACAACAGGCTACACTTGCGGAAAAATTTAAGCTTACAACTGTAAGCTGAAAAATTATTACATAACGTGAAACCGTACAGTCTGACGGCTCAGTAAAGGAAACGCGTGTGACAACAACAAATTTGCATCACTATCATTTAGTGACGCGGCTGCAACAGCAAAAACAGCGCCGGGGTGACAAAATCGCACTGCGACAGTGGTGTGAACAAGGTCAGCATATCGATTTTACCTGGCAGCAGGCCGGGACGTTCAGTGAAAATCTGGCGGAAGCCCTGCTGGCAGAAGGGGTTGAAGTGCAGGAGAATGTCGCCGTTTTCTCGCACAACAGCGCTCTGTGGACATTAACCGACCTGGCGATTCTTCAGTGCCGTGCCATTGTGGTGCCGCTCTATGCCACCAGCAGTGATGACCAGGCGGCCTATATTCTTAATGATGCGCAGGTGCGCATCCTGTTTGTGGATGGTCAGAAGCAGGCGGAAATCGCGCTGTCACTGCTTTCTCTCTGCCCGTCGCTGCAGAAAATCATCATAATGAACCCGGAAAACACGGCAATCCCGTCGCATCCGGCGGTCTGCACACTGCGTCAGTTTATGAACGGCCACGACGGCAGTTACGCCGCAGAGCTGCGCCAGCGCATCGCTGATTGTTCCCTTGACGATCTTTTCACCCTGATTTACACCTCCGGGACCACCGGCGAGCCGAAAGGCGTGATGCTGGATTACCGCAACATGGCCGCCCAGCTTTATCTGCATGATGAGCGGCTGACACTGACCGAAGATGATGTCTCACTCTGCTTCCTGCCGCTGACGCATGTTTTTGAGCGCGCCTGGAGTTTCTATGTGATGCACACCGGCGCACTGAATGTCTATCTCAGTGATACCAATCTGGTGCGCAAAGCGATGGTATCGGTGAAACCGACCGTGATGTGTGCGGTGCCGCGTTTCTATGAAAAAGTATTCAGCGGTATTTACGAAAAAGTGGCACAGGCGCCGTGGTATAAACGGGCGTTATTCCACTGGGCGGTACGGACCGGTAAAAAGACCCTTGATGCACAGCAGCGCGGTGAAAAACAGTCGTGGCTGGCTGCGCGGTGTGATCAGTTCGCACAGAAAAAAGTGCTCGGCAAACTGCGTGATGTGCTCGGCGGTAATGTCCGTTTCTTACCGGCGGCGGGTGCGCGGCTGGATGATGAAATTATCCGCTTTTTCCTCGCCATCGGCATTAACATCAAATACGGCTACGGCATGACAGAAACCTGTGCCACGGTATCCTGCTGGGAAAACAGCGGTTATCAGCTCGGCTCTATCGGTGTGCCGCTGCCGGATGTGGAAGTGCGTATCGGTGAGGAAAATGAGATTCAGGTACGCGGGCCGGTGGTGATGCGCGGCTATTACAATAAGCCGGAAGAGACCCGTCAGGCCTTTACGGCTGATGGCTGGCTGCGGACCGGTGACGCCGGTGCGCTGGATGAGCAGGGCAATCTGTTTATCACCGAACGCCTGAAAGATCTGATGAAAACCTCGAACGGCAAATATATTGCGCCGCAGATGCTGGAAGGCACGCTGGGTCAGGATCGCTTTATCGAACATATCGCGGTGGTGGCGGATGCACGTAAGTTTGTCTCCGCACTGATTGTGCCGTGCTTTGATACTCTGGAAGAGCACGCCCGGGCACTGAATCTGAAATACCATGACCGGATGGAACTGCTGAAAAACAGCCAGATTGTGGCGCTGTTTGAAAGCCGTCTGAAAGAGTTGCAGAAAAATATCGCAGCCTTTCATCAGGTTAAGCGTTTTACACTGCTGCCGCAGAATTTCTCCATGGAGCTCGGCGAACTGACACCGACCCTGAAACTGCGCCGTAAAGTGATAGCCCAGCGCTATCAACGCGAAATTGAGTCCATGTACACGGACTGATTGCTGTCCCTGACGGCACTGCCTGTTTCCTGTGCAGTGCCGTTTTTATATCCCGCCGGTTTTTCCCCCGCTCTCAGTGAACTCTGCTTTGTGATTTGCCGCCGCAGGTATGATCGTCTGCGGATCCTGTCATTTCCTTTATTCCTGTGGTTTCCGCTTTTTGCGTCCCGAAAAACGCATTTGCCAGCACTGTCATTTTATCGTTATGTTAATCCTCAGATAACTAAAAACAGACAAACACATCACTTGCAGTTACAACCCGCAATCACGGGCAGGAGAGCATTTATGGAGAGGTTGACAGGGGCAGAAATGATCGTGCGCTCCTTAATTGATGAGGGCGTGTCACACGTATTCGGCTATCCGGGCGGTGCTGTTCTGGATATTTATGATGCACTGCATACGGTGGGCGGTGTCGGGCACATTCTGGTGCGCCACGAGCAGGCCGCCGTGCATATGGCGGACGGCTATGCCCGCGCGACCGGTAAAACCGGCGTGGTGCTGGTCACTTCCGGACCGGGGGCGACTAACGCCATTACCGGTATCGCCACCGCGTATATGGATTCGGTGCCGCTGGTGGTGCTGTCCGGCCAGGTGGCGAGCGCGCTGATCGGCAACGATGCCTTCCAGGAAGTGGATATGGTGGGCATTTCCCGCCCGGTCGTGAAACACAGTTACCTGGTGCATGATGTCGCGGATATTCCGGCCACCATCAAAAAAGCATTCTATCTGGCACAGAGCGGCCGTCCGGGACCTGTGGTCATCGATTTTCCGAAAGATATTGTCCAGCAGCAGCATGAGTACAGCTACCCGTCACGGGTCAGCCTGCGCTCCTATAACCCGACCGGAGCCGGTCATAAAGGGCAGATCAAACGCGCGCTTATCACACTGATGCAGGCGAAACGCCCGGTAATGTATATCGGCGGCGGTGCTGTCAGTGCCGGATGCAGTCCGGAGATTTTCACCCTTGCGGATAAACTGCGTCTGCCGGTGGCGCTCTCCCTGATGGGGCTGGGCGCGTTTCCGGGCACTCATCCGCAGTGTGTCGGCATGCTGGGTATGCACGGGACATATGAAGCAAACAATACCATGCATCACAGTGATGTGATTTTTGCCGTCGGTGTCCGTTTCGATGACCGGACCACCAATAACCTGGCGAAATACTGCCCGCAGGCAACTGTCATTCATATCGATGTCGATCCGGCGTCTATCTCCAAAACCGTGGCAGCGGATATTCCGATCGTCGGTGATGCGAAACTGTGTCTCGCGCAGATGCTGTTACAGCTTGAATCTCTGACCGATGAACAGGATCCGGATGCACTGTGCGACTGGTGGCGGCGCATTGATCAGTGGAAAGCGAAACAGTGTCTGGCCATTGATGAGAGCGGTGAGAAAATCAAGCCGCAGACTGTGATCCGCACCCTGTGGGAACTGACGGAAGGGAAGGCGTATGTTACCTCCGATGTCGGTCAGCATCAGATGTTTGCCGCACTCTATTATCCGTTTGATGAACTGCGCCGCTGGATCAATTCCGGCGGGCTGGGCACGATGGGCTTCGGGTTACCGGCGGCACTGGGTGTCCGGCTGGCGAAACCGGATGATATGGTGGTGTGTGTCACCGGGGACGGTAGTATCCAGATGAATATTCAGGAACTTTCCACGGCATTACAGTTCGGGCTGCCGGTACTGGTGCTTAATCTTAACAACCGCTTTCTCGGTATGGTGAAGCAGTGGCAGGATATGGTTTATCACGGCCGTCACTCACACTCCTATATGGAATCGCTGCCTGATTTTGTCCGCCTGGCAGAGGCTTACGGGCATGTCGGCATCAGTATCAGTGATAAAGCCACGCTGCGTGAACAGCTCGCGGAGGCACTGCGCATTGTCCGCGAAGAGAAACGACTGGTATTCGCCGATGTAATGGTGGATGAGAAAGAGCATGTTTATCCGATGCAGATCCGCAACGGCGGAATGGATGAAATGTGGCTGAGCAAAACGGAGAGGACCTGATCATGCGCCGGATTCTGTCAATTTTATTAGAAAACGAAACAGGGGCGCTGTCCCGTGTGGCAGGGCTTTTTTCCCAGCGCGGGTATAATATCGAAAGTATCACCGCCGCCCCGACTGATGACCCGTCACTGTTCCGCCTGACCATCCAGACCAAAGGCGATGCGCGGGTGCTGGAGCAGATTGAGAAGCAGCTCAATAAGCTGGTGGATGTGTTCCGTGTCACAGAACTGACCTCTGCCACTCATATTGAGCGCGAGGTGATGCTGGTGAAATTACAGGCCAGCGGCTACGGGCGGGATGAGGTCAAACGCAGTACGGATATCTTCCGCGGACAGATTGTCGATGTGACCGCGACGCTTTATACCGTGCAACTGACCGGCACCAGTGAAAAGCTGGATGCCTTCCTGGATGCGGTGCGCGGCTTCGCGGAAATTGTGGAAATTGCCCGCTCCGGCATCGTCGGGATGTCGCGCGGCGATAAAATAATGCGGTGAAATATTCGCGGTGAAAGGGTAAACTGATCACTCTTCTTATTTGGCCCGTTGTTCGGGCCGTTTCCTGATTTGTAAGGGGTTAACGTGAAACTGGATGAAATCGCCCGCCTTGCCGGTGTGTCGCGCACGACGGCCAGTTATGTCATCAACGGAAAAGCAAAACAATATCGTGTGAGTGACAAAACTGTCGAAAAAGTGATGGCGGTGGTTCGTGAACATAATTACCATCCGAATGCGGTGGCTGCCGGTCTGCGTGCAGGCCGTACCCGCTCTATCGGACTGGTGATCCCGGATTTGGAGAACACCAGCTACACCCGTATCGCAAATTATCTGGAGCGCCAGGCGCGCAGCCGTGGTTATCAGTTGCTGATTGCCTGCTCCGAAGACCAGCCTGACAACGAAATCCGTTGTGTGGAACACCTGTTACAGCGTCAGGTGGATGCGATTATCGTTTCCACCGCACTGCCGCCGGAGCATCCGTTCTATCAGCGCTGGGCAAACCGCTCCCTGCCGATTGTCGCGCTCGACCGCGCACTGGAAAATGAGCACTTTATCAGTGTGGTCGGGGATGACTTTGAGGACGCCAAAATGCTGGCATCCGAATTGCGTCAGTTCCCGGCAGAATCGGTGGTATATCTCGGCGCGTTGCCGGAACTTTCCGTCAGTTTCCTGCGTGAACAGGGATTCCGCGAAGCCTGGGAAGGGGATGCACGTAACGTGAATTTCCTCTATGCCGACAGCTATGAGCGTGATGCCGCCGCCAAAGCGTTTGATACCTGGCTGGAAAGCAATCCGATGCCGGATGCGCTGTTTACCACCTCATTTGCCCTGTTACAGGGGGTGATGGATGCCACGCTGGCCCGCAGCGGCCGTCTGCCGGGGCAACTGGTGATCGCGACCTTCGGTGATCATGAACTGCTTGATTTCCTTGAGTGTCCGGTACTGTCCGTGGCGCAGCGTCACCGCGATATTGCGGAGCGTGTGCTGGAGCTGGTACTGGCAAGTCTGGATGAAAAACAGAAACCGGCTGCGGGTATCACCCGGATCCGTCGTGATCTGTGCCGTCGCGGAAGTCTGAGCCGCCGGTAATATTCAGGCAGTAAAATCATTATTTTTACCGATACCTGTACGGAAACGTATAGGTATTTTTGTTTAGTTTGTCCGGAAACAGATGAAAAACCCTTTTTGAGAGGAATCCTAAGAATTTTTTTCAATTCTGCTGATTGACAGAAATTGACAATTTTCACACCACACCTTTCATTCCCCGGAAATTCACTTACTCCAATTAAGGGTATATGCTGCAGAATATCATTAGCCCGGTTTTGTGACAGTTATGCTATTGATAAACTGAATATTAAATTTCCAAATATCAAATAATCACGCAGTGTAACAGAAAGTAACAGCACAGATGACCGGAACAAAAATCCCGGGGTCTTTGCGGTGATGGTGAATTTTTATCCTGAAAGTGAGGGACACCTCGCAAAAATGCATCTTTCTTTCGCCAGATTCGGTATAATTTGCCCCGGTTAGCCGAGTGCGTATTATGTGAATTTTTTTCTGATTTGAATCAGTGTGTTACCTCACTTCTGTTCCCTGAAGCAAAAAATCCCATATTTTCTCACCCCTTTATTCCCCGACAGCGGAAACGAAACCTTGTCAGCTCTGGCTTGACAAGCTTTTCCTACCATTCGTAAACTCTGTTGGTGGGGAATTGTGGGTGAAAGTGGTAATTCAGGGCAAAACTGAGCGGAGAAACGAATGTTTCGCGGGGCAACACTGGTTAATCTTGACAGCAAAGGGCGCATAACCGTACCGGCACGGTACCGGTCGCTGCTTGCTGAAAAGTCGGAAGGTCAGATGGTCTGCACTATCGATCTCCACCAGCCGTGCCTGCTGCTTTACACCTTACCGGAGTGGGAACTGATCGAACTGAAACTGGCACAATTGTCCACCATGGATCCCACGGAGCGCCGTGTTCAGCGCCTGTTGCTGGGCCATGCCACGGAATGTCAGATGGACAGTGCGGGACGTCTTTTGTTAGCCGGTACACTGCGCACACATGCGCGGTTAACCAAAGAAGTCATGCTGGTCGGGCAGTTCAACAAGTTTGAGCTGTGGGATGAGCAGACGTGGTATCAGCAGGTACAGGATGATATTGCTGCCGGGCAGACGGCATCCGGACCTTTATCCGCCCGGTTACAGGATTTATCACTTTAAATGGCAGAGAGTCAGTTTCAGCATACCAGTGTTTTACTGGATGAAGCCGTTAACGGATTACAGATCCGCGAAGACGGTATTTATATCGACGGCACATTCGGCCGCGGCGGGCACTCCCGCCTGATTTTATCAAAACTCGGTCCGCAGGGGCGTCTGATCGCCATTGACCGGGATCCGCAGGCGATTGCCGCTGCGGCACAGATTGACGACCCGCGTTTTTCCATTATTCACGGCCCGTTTTCCGGTATCGCCGGTTATGTGAATGATCTGGAACTGGGCGGACAGATTAATGGCGTTCTGCTGGATCTGGGTGTGTCCTCCCCGCAGCTGGACGACGCGGAACGCGGATTCTCCTTTATGCGTGACGGGCCGCTGGATATGCGGATGGATCCGACCCGCGGGATCTCCGCTGCACAGTGGCTGACTGAAGCCAAAGAAGAAGATATTGCGTGGGTGCTGAAAAATTTCGGCGAAGAGCGTTTTTCGAAACGGATTGCCCGCGCGATTGTTGAACGCAATAAAACCGAAGAGCCGCTGGCGCGGACAAAACAGCTGGCGGATTTAATTGCCGCTGTGTCTCCGGTGAAAGAAAAACACAAGCATCCGGCGACCCGCAGCTTCCAGGCTATCCGCATTTATGTCAACAGCGAGCTGGATGAGATCCGCCAGGCGCTGACCGGCGCACTGGGCATTCTGGCTCAGGGCGGCCGTTTATCGGTTATCAGCTTCCACTCGCTGGAAGACCGGATTGTGAAGCAGTTTATGCGTGACGAAAGCCGCGGACCACAGGTACCGCACGGATTACCGCTGACGGAAGAACAACTGAAAGCGCACGGCACACCGGCACTGAAACTGGCCGGAAAAATGAAACCGTCAGAGCAGGAAATCAGTGTTAACCCGCGTGCCCGCAGTTCGGTACTGCGCTTTGCGGAGAAAGCATGACCACAGAACGGCACAATTTAGCCCGCGTTATTTGTCGTGACCTGCTGCGCCACGGATTTATCCCTGCGATTTTATTTATCGCAGTGATCGTCAGCGCGATTTTTGTAGTCATCACGGCACATAAAACACGTCTGCTGACCGCAGAGCGGGAACATCTTGTGCTGGAGCGTAACTCGCTGGATATCGAATGGCGTAACCTGATTCTGGAAGAGAACGCCCTGGGGGATCACAGCCGTGTTGAGCGCCTGTCCGTTGAGCGTCTCAGTATGCAGCATGTGGATCCGGCAAACGAAAAAATTGTCGTAACAAAATGACGAAGGCATGAAAAGCAGAAAATCAGCAGGCAAAACGCAGGGCGGAGCCCGTATCAAACGTCCGGAAGAAAAAGCCAGTTTTATCAGCTGGCGTTTTGCGTTGTTATGCGGCGGTATCGGGCTTGCCCTGGCCGCCCTGCTGATCCGGGTCGCGTATTTACAGATTATCAACCCGGACATGCTGGTCAAAGAGGGCGATATGCGCTCGCTGCGCGTCCAGGAGATCCCGACCGCGCGCGGTATGATCAGCGACCGTATGGGGCGTCCGCTGGCGGTCAGTGTGCCGGTAAACGCCGTCTGGGCTGATCCGAAAGAGTTAGCCGACAAAGGCGGGGTAGGGGATGACACCCGCTGGCGTGCACTGTCCGAAGCGCTGAATATTCCGCTCGAACAGGTGAAAAGCAAAGTCACGGCGAACCCGAAAGGCCGCTTTGTCTATCTGGCGCGTCAGGTGAACCCGACTATCGGCGATTATGTGAAAAAACTGAATCTGCCGGGGATTTATTTACAGGCGGAATCAAAACGGTATTACCCGTCCGGCTCTGTGACTGCTCACATTATTGGTGTCACCAATATTGATGATGAAGGGATTGAAGGGGTTGAGAAAAGCTTTGACCGCTGGCTGACCGGGGTTCCGGGGCAGCGGACAGTCCGTAAAGATCGCGGCGGCCGTGTTATTGAAGATACTATCGCCCGCGAAAGTCAGGCCGGGCACAACCTGACACTCAGTATTGATGAGCGTTTACAGGCGCTGGTATACCGCGAAATCAGCAGTGCGGTGGCACTGAACAAAGCGGAATCCGGCACGGCGATTCTGGTGGATGTGAACACCGGGGAAATTCTGGCGATGGCGAACAGCCCGTCCTATAACCCGAACAACCTCCAGGGCACGCCGAAAGATGCTATGCGTAACCGCGCTATCACCGATATTTTTGAACCGGGCTCGACGGTAAAACCGTTGGTGGTGATGACAGCACTGCACAACAACATCATCAAACCGAACAGCGTGGTGAATACTTATCCGTACCGGATCAGTGGTCATGAAATCAAAGACGTGGCGCGTTATGCCGAACTGACCATCACCGGTATTTTACAGAAGTCGAGTAACGTAGGTGTCTCAAGACTTGCGTTAGCGATGCCCGCTCAGGAACTCGTGGACGTCTATTCGCGTTTCGGGCTGGGAAAACCGACCAATCTGGGGCTGGTCGGAGAAAGCAGTGGCATATACCCAAGTAAAAAAACACGGTGGTCTGAGCTTGAAAGGGCCACCTTTTCTTTCGGTTACGGGCTGATGGTAACACCGTTACAGTTAGCACGGGCCTATGCAACAATCGGCAGTTTCGGGATTTACCGCCCGCTGTCCATCACAAAAGTGGATCCGCCGGTGCCGGGCACCCGCGTCTTCCCTGAGCCGGTGATGAAAACCGTGGTTCAGATGATGGAAAGCGTTGCGTTACCGGGCGGCGGCGGAACGCGCGCTGCGATTAAAGGGTACCGCGTGGCCATTAAAACCGGGACCGCGAAAAAAGTGGGCGATGACGGCAAATACGTGAACCGTTATATCGCTTACACCGCCGGGGTTGCACCGGCAAGCCGTCCGCGTTTTGCACTGGTTGTGATTATCAACGACCCGCAGGGCGGCAAGTATTACGGGGGTGCGATCTCTGCACCGGTATTCGGTGCCATCATGGGCGGTGTTCTGCGGACAATGAACGTGGAACCCGATGCGCTGACACCGGAAGAACAAACTAATGAAGTGGTTATTAATAAACCAAAAGAGGGTACAAGTGGCAGATCGTAATTTGCGCGATTTACTCGCGCCGCTCGGTGTTGATGCACCGGCTAAGGCGTTACGTGATATGACCCTGGACAGCCGCAAAGCGGCTGCCGGTGATCTGTTCCTGGCGGTTAAAGGCCACCAGTCCGACGGACGTCACTACATTCCTCAGGCCATTGCCCAGGGTGTGGCTGCCGTGGTCGCGGAAGCGGATGGTGCGGCGGAAGACGGCAGTGTGCAGGTTCTGCATGGTGTACCGGTGGTGTATCTCAGCCACCTGAATGAAAAATTATCCCGCCTGGCCGGTGAGTTTTATCACCACCCGGCGGAACGCCTGAAACTGATCGGCGTGACCGGCACTAACGGTAAAACCACCACCACCCAGCTGCTGGCGCAGTGGACTCAGGCGATGGGCGAAACCAGTGCCGTGATGGGAACGGTTGGTAACGGGCTGCTCGGGCATGTGATCCCGACTGAAAACACCACCGGTTCAGCTGTTGATATCCAGCTCGAGCTGGACAAACTGGCGAAGAAAGGTGCCACAGTGGCGGCGATGGAAGTCTCCTCTCACGGACTGGTACAAAGCCGTGTGGCGGCACTGCCGTTCCGGGCTGCGGTCTTTACTAACTTAAGCCGTGATCACCTCGATTACCACGGTGATATGGCCAACTACGAAGCCGCCAAATGGCTGCTGTTCTCAACCCATCACAGCGAACAAAAAATTATTAATGCGGATGATGAGACAGGGCTGAAATGGCTGGCAAAACTACCGGAAGCGGTCGCGGTCACGATGGATGATAATCTGCCGGCCGGCTGGCAGGGGCGTTTCCTGAAAGCCGTTTCTGTGGATTACCACGACAGCGGTGCGCACATCACCTTTACCTCAAGCTGGGGTGGCGGTGAACTGGACAGCCCGCTGATGGGCGCCTTTAATGTCAGTAACCTGCTGGTGGCTGCGGCAACCCTGCTGGCACTGGATTATGACCTGAATACACTGCTGCGCGCTGCAACCGCGTTAACCCCGGTCTGCGGCCGGATGGAAGTCTTCACCGCGGATAACCGCCCGACAGTTGTTGTCGATTATGCTCACACCCCGGATGCGCTGGAAAAAGCACTGAGTGCGGCGCGTCTGCATACCAAAGGCAAACTGTGGTGTGTCTTCGGCTGCGGCGGTGATCGCGACAAAGGTAAACGTCCGCTGATGGGCGCAATTGCCGAGCAGGAATCCGATGTGGTGGTGATCACCGACGATAACCCGCGCAGCGAAGAGCCGCAGGCGATTATCAATGACATTATGGCCGGGCTGGTTGATACCTCCCGTGCACTGCCGATCCCGGGCCGTGCGGAAGCCGTCACCTTTGCGGTGATGCAGGCAAAACCGGATGACGTGGTGCTGGTGGCCGGAAAAGGGCATGAGGATTATCAGCTGGTCGGCAACCGCCGTCTGGACTATTCCGACCGCCTGACCGTCGCCCGCCTGCTGGGAGTAATGGCATGATCCCGTTCTCCCTCGCTGATATCGCACAACTGACCGCCGGGGAGCTTATCCTCAGCGGTCACGCGGCATCAGAACGGATTGAGAGTGTCACCACGGACAGCCGCACTATCGGTGAACGTGCGCTGTTTATCGCCCTGGCCGGTGAACGTTTTGATGCTCATGATTTTATTGCGGATGTGGCAGCGAAAGGTGTTGCCGCCGTCCTGGTGAACCGCCGGATGGACGTGAACTGTCCGCAGATTATTGTTAAAGATACCCGCCTTGCGCTGGGGGCGGTGGCGAAAGGCAACCGTGACCGCAGTCAGGCGAAAGTGGTGGCGCTGACCGGTTCGTCCGGCAAAACGTCTGTCAAAGAGATGACGGCGGCGATTTTACAGCAGGCTGGCGAAACCCTGTTTACCGCCGGGAACTTTAATAATGATATCGGCGTACCGCTGACATTGCTGCGCCTGACAGAAAAACATCAGTTTGCGGTGATTGAGCTGGGTGCCAACCACACCGGCGAAATCGCCTATACCGCTGCCATGACACACCCGCAGACCGCACTGGTGAATAACCTGTTTGCCGCCCATATCGGCGAGTTCGGTTCCGCAGAAGCCATCGCGCAGGCAAAAGGGGAAATTTTCACCGGACTGACTGACGAAGGCACCGCTGTCATCAATCTGGAAAGCAATGATGTCACTCACTGGCAGGCACATCTGACCCCGCGTCAGACCCGCTGGAGTTTCTCCGTTGATCCGCACCCGCAGGCCGATTTTTACGCGGCAGATGTGGTGATGAACCCGCTGACCACTGACTTTACCCTGCACACACCGGCAGGCAGCACCGCTGTCACCCTGCCGCTGCCGGGCCGTCACAATATTGCCAATGCTCTCGCGGCGGCGGCACTGGCACTGTCTGCCGGGGCGACACTGGTGGATATCTGCAGTGGTCTGGCACAAACCAGCGCCGTACCGGGACGGTTATACCCGGTTGAACTGGCACCGGGCAAGCTGATGATTGACGACACTTACAATGCTAATGACGGCTCAATGATTGCGGCAATCCGTGTGCTGGCACAATTACCGGGTTACCGCGTGCTGGTTGCCGGGGATATCGGCGAGCAGGGCGGTTACGCCGAAGAGAGTCACCGCAGAGTCGGGCAGGCTGCCCGTGATGCCGGGCTGGATGCGGTGTTCACCGCAGGTCAGTTCAGTCATTTTATCAGTGATGAGTGTCAGGGACACCATTTCGCTGACAAAACAACCCTCATTGCTGCGCTGGCACCTCTGGTGGCACAGCATTCATCAATTTCAATTTTAGTTAAAGGTTCACGCAGCTCCGCAATGGAAGAAGTTGTGCACGCCTTGCAGGAGAATGTCCCATGCTGATTTGGCTGGCTGAGTATCTGGTGCAGTTTCATACCGCGTTTAACGTCTTCTCTTACCTGACGTTCCGCGCCATCGTCGGCCTGCTGACCTCGCTGATTATCGCATTATGGATGGGGCCGCATGTGATTGCGTATCTCCAGAGAATGCAGATTGGCCAGGTTGTCCGCAGCGAAGGGCCGGAATCGCACTTCAGCAAGCGCGGTACCCCGACCATGGGCGGCATGATGATCCTGTTCTCCATCGCCATTTCTGTTCTGCTGTGGGCGCGTCTGGACAACCCGTATGTCTGGTGTGTGCTGCTGGTGCTGATCGGCTACGGTATTGTCGGCTTTATCGATGACTACCGCAAAGTGGTGCGCAAAGACACCAAAGGGCTGATTGCCCGCTGGAAATATTTCTGGCAGTCCGTGCTGGCGCTGACTGTGGCGTTCAGTATGTATGCCATCGGTAAAGATACCCCGGCAACCCAGCTGGTGGTGCCGTTCTTTAAAGATGTGATGCCGCAGCTGGGTGTGCTGTATATCCTGCTGGCGTATTTCGTGATTGTCGGCACCAGTAACGCGGTGAACCTGACTGACGGCCTCGATGGTCTCGCGATTATGCCGACCGTCTTTGTGGCTGCCGGGTTTGCGCTGGTGGCGTGGGCGACCGGTAACGTGAATTTCGCGCATTATCTGCATATCCCGTATCTGCCGCATGCCGGGGAACTGGTGATTGTCTGCACCGCGATTGTCGGGGCAGGGCTGGGCTTCCTGTGGTTTAACACCTATCCGGCACAGGTCTTTATGGGTGATGTCGGTTCATTGGCACTCGGCGGCGCGCTGGGTACCATTGCTGTTCTGCTGCGTCAGGAATTCCTGCTGCTGATTATGGGCGGTGTATTCGTGGTGGAAACTCTGTCGGTGATTTTACAGGTCGGATCCTTCAAATTACGCGGTCAGCGTATTTTCCGGATGGCACCTATTCATCACCATTATGAATTAAAAGGCTGGCCTGAGCCGCGGGTGATTGTCCGCTTCTGGATTATCTCCCTGATGTTAGTGCTGATCGGTCTGGCGACACTCAAGGTACGTTAATCATGACGAATTATCAGGGGAAAGACATTGTGATTGTCGGGCTCGGTTTAACCGGGCTTTCCTGTGTGGACTTTTTTCTGTCACGCGGCGTTACGCCGAAGGTGATGGATACCCGCATCTCCCCGCCCGGCATCGATAAGCTGCCGGACAGCGTTCAGTGTCACTGCGGTGGTTTTGAAGCGCAGTGGCTGCTGGATGCAGACCTGATTATCGCAAGCCCGGGAGTGGCGGTCAGTACCCCGCAACTGCAGGCAGCGGCGCAGGCCGGTGCGGAAATTATCGGCGATATTGAATTATTTGCCCGCGAAGTGACTGTCCCGGTTGTGGCGATCACCGGCTCAAACGGCAAAAGCACCGTGACCTCCCTGGTGGGGGAAATGGGGCGCTGTGCCGGTCTGCGTACCGGTGTCGGCGGTAATATCGGCCTGCCGGCACTGGAACTGCTGAAAGACGATTACGAGCTCTGTGTGCTTGAGTTATCCAGTTTTCAGCTGGAAACCACATTCAGCCTGAAACCGGCGGCGGCCACTGTTCTGAATGTCACGGAAGATCATATGGATCGCTACCCGCAGGGACTGGAGCAGTACCGTGCGGCAAAACTACGTGTCTATCACGACGCTGCCGTCTGCGTGTATAACGCGGAAGATGCACTGACACAGCCCGGCTGTGATTGTGACCGCGCAGAATATGTCAGCTTCGGTGTTGAAACCGGGGATTACTGGCTGGATACCGATGAGCAGGCACTCTGCTTCTGCGGTGAAAAAATTATTAACTGCAGTGAGATGAT
Organism: Morganella sp. HMSC11D09; assembly: GCF_001807955.1. NCBI lineage: Bacteria > Pseudomonadati > Pseudomonadota > Gammaproteobacteria > Enterobacterales > Morganellaceae > Morganella > Morganella sp. HMSC11D09. Next base: position 114,638 of record NZ_KV791684.1, on the reverse strand, counting down.
CCTGCACGGCCAGCACAACTACTGTAATGCCCTGGCAGCTCTGGCACTGGCAGATGCGGTCAATATCCCGCGTGAAGGCGCACTGGAAGCACTGCGCACTTACAGCGGCCTGCCGCACCGTTTTCAGCTGGTGCATGAATCTGCCGGGATCCGCTGGATTGATGATTCCAAAGCCACCAACGTCGGCAGTACCGAAGCGGCACTGAACGGTTTACAGGTGGACGGTTGTCTTCATCTGCTGCTCGGCGGTGACGGTAAATCAGCGGATTTCTCTCCGCTGCTGCCGTACCTGAGCGGCGAAAAAATCCGTCTTTACTGCTTCGGGCGTGACGGCGAACAACTGGCACAGCTGCGTCCGGATGTCTCTCTGCTGACAGATACCATGGAGCAGGCAATGCGGGCACTGGCGCCGTCACTGGCCGCCGGGGATATGGTGCTGTTATCACCGGCCTGTGCGAGCCTGGATCAGTTCCGTAATTTTGAAGAGCGCGGGCGTGAGTTTGCCCGTCTGGCACGGGAGTTAGCGGCATGAGATTCCCCGGATCACAGCGTTTTAAAAACTGGATGATCGGCGAGCGTAACGGCGAGTTCAGTACGGTCGTGATGTATGACCGGACACTGCTGTGGTTTGCACTGGGACTGGCCGCGATTGGTTTTGTGATGGTGACTTCCGCCTCAATGCCTGTCGGGCAGCGTCTGGCGGATGATCCTTTCTATTTTGCCAAGCGTGACGGCGGCTTCTTAATTTTTGCTTTTATTATCGCTGCGGTAATTATGCGTTTCCCGCTGGAAATGTGGCAGCGCTACAGCACATTACTGCTGATTGGTACGATCGGCGGGCTGATTGTGGTACTCGGTGTGGGCAGCTCGGTTAACGGGGCATCGCGCTGGATAGCTATCGGGCCGATGCGTATTCAGCCTGCGGAAGTGTCGAAACTGGCACTGTTTGTTTATCTCGCGAGCTATCTGGTGCGTAAGGTGGATGAAGTCAGAAATAACTTCTGGGGATTCTGCAAGCCGATGGGCGTGATGTTTGTGCTGGCGGTGTTACTGCTGTTACAGCCGGACCTCGGTACCGTGGTGGTGCTGTTTGTCACCACACTGGCGCTGCTTTTTCTCGCCGGTGCCAAAATGTGGCAGTTTATCGCGATTATCGGCGGCGGTGTCGCGGCAGTGGTGCTGCTGATTATCGCCGAGCCTTACCGTATGCGGCGTGTAACCTCCTTCCTTGACCCGTGGGAAGATCCGTTCGGCAGCGGTTACCAGTTAACACAGTCACTGATGGCTTTCGGGCGCGGTGATTATCTCGGTCAGGGGCTGGGCAACTCCATTCAGAAAATGGAATACCTGCCGGAAGCGCATACCGACTTTATTTTTGCCATCCTCGGTGAGGAACTGGGGTATTTCGGTGTGATCCTGGTGCTGCTGATGGTCTTTTTTGTCGCATTCCGCGCCATGGTTATCGGCCGCCGCGCACTGATGATCGACCAGCGTTTTGCCGGTTTTCTGGCCTGTGCCATCGGCATCTGGTTCAGCTTCCAGGCCCTGGTTAACGTCGGTGCAGCCTCCGGTATGCTGCCGACCAAAGGGCTGACACTGCCGCTGATCAGTTACGGCGGTTCGAGTTTAGTGATTATGACCACAGCCATTGCCTTGCTGCTGCGGATTGATTTTGAAACACGCCTGGCAAAAGCCCAGGCATTCTCAAGGAGAGCGCGATGAGTAATAAAGCCCCCCGTCTGATGGTGATGGCCGGTGGTAGTGGCGGACATGTCTTTCCGGGGCTTGCGGTTGCGCACTATTTACAGAGTCAGGGCTGGGAAATCCGCTGGCTGGGTACCCGTGATCGGATGGAAGCTCAGCTCGTGCCGAAACACGGCATTGATATCGATTTTATTGAGATTACCGGTCTGCGCGGCAAAGGCGTGAAAGCGCTGCTCACCGCGCCGTTCCGTATCGCGAAAGCGGTAAAACAGGCGAAAAAAATTATGCGTGACTACCAGCCTGATGCCGTGCTCGGCATGGGCGGGTTTGTTTCCGGTCCCGGTGGTGTGGCCGCCTGGCGCTGTGGTATTCCGGTGATCCTGCATGAGCAGAACGGTGTGGCCGGGCTGACCAACGGCTGGCTGTCGAAAATCGCCACCACAGTATTACAGGGATTTCCGGGCGCGTTTCCGCAGGCTCCGGTGGTCGGTAACCCGGTGCGGGAGGATATCCTCAGTCTGCCGTCCCCGGCAGAACGCTTTGCCGGACGTGAAGGTCCGGTCCGCATTCTGGTGATCGGCGGCAGTCAGGGCGCGCGTATCCTGAACCAGACCCTGCCGGAAGTGGCCGGGATTATGGGGGATGCAGTCTGTATCCGCCACCAGGCCGGCAAAGGCAGTGCGGAAAGCACACAAGCGCTGTATAACGCGCAGAATGCGTCAGACAGTGTGACAGTCACAGAATTTATTGATGACATGGTTGAAGCTTATACCTGGGCGGATGTGGTTATCTGCCGCTCCGGGGCGCTGACCGTCAGTGAGATCGCGGTGGTCGGGCTGGGTGCGATTTTTGTGCCGTTCCTGCATAAAGACCGCCAGCAATACTGGAATGCGCTGCCGCTGGAACAGGCGGGTGCTGCGGTTATCATGGAACAGCCGTCCTTTAATGCACAGGCGGTGGCAGAGCAGTTACGCGAGTGGGACAGACCACGCCTGCTGACCATGGCGGAAAAAGCACGGAGTGTCGCAATTACCGATGCCACCAAACGGGTGGCGGATGCAATTATCGCGGCAGCGAAAAAACACTAACGAATTGATATAGCGAAGAAATAACGTGAATACACAGCAATTGGCGAAATTACGATCCTTCATTCCGGAAATGAAACGTGTCCGGCACATTCACTTTGTCGGTATCGGCGGTGCCGGTATGGGCGGGATAGCGGAAGTGCTGGCGAACGAAGGTTATGAGATCAGCGGGTCTGATCTGGCGCCGAATGCGGTAACAAAACAGCTGACTAACCTGGGCGCGACGATTTATTTCAATCACCGTCCGGAAAACGTGGCAGACGCCAGTGTGGTGGTGGTATCCACCGCCATTTCAGCGGATAACCCGGAAATTGTTGCGGCGCGTGAAGCCCGTATTCCGGTGATCCGCCGCGCGGAAATGCTCGCGGAACTGATGCGCTTCCGCCACGGTGTGGCGATTGCCGGTACTCACGGCAAAACCACCACCACGGCGATGATTTCCGGTATTTACGGCCGCGGCGGCCTGGATCCGACCTTCGTCAACGGCGGGCTGGTTAAAGCTGCCGGTGTGCATGCGCGTCTCGGCTCAAGCCGTTACCTGATTGCGGAAGCGGATGAAAGCGATGCTTCTTTCCTGCATTTACAGCCGATGGTGGCCGTGGTCACCAATATCGAGCCGGATCACATGGATACTTATCACGGTGATTTTGAAACCCTGAAAGACACCTTTGTGAATTTCCTGCACAACCTGCCGTTCTACGGCCTGGCTGTGGTGTGTATGGATGATGCGGTTATCCGCGAAATCGTACCGCGTATCGGCCGTTATGTGATTACCTACGGTTTTCATGAGGATGCGGATGTCCGTATCACAGATTTTGAACAGCGCGGCTCACAGTGCTTCTTCACCGTTCACCGGGAGAATCTGCCGGATCTGACTGTGGAACTGAATGCACCGGGCCGTCACAACGTCCTGAATGCCACCGCGGCGATTGCGGTCGCGACAGAAGAAGGCATTCCGGATGAAGATATCCTGGCCTCTCTGCGTGAATTCCAGGGTACCGGGCGCCGTTTTGATTTCCTCGGCAACTTCCCGCTGGAGCACGTCAACCAGAAAGAGGGTAGTGTGATGCTGGTGGACGATTACGGCCATCACCCGACCGAAGTGGATGCGACTATCAAAGCGGCAAGAGCAGGCTGGCCGGATAAGCGGATTGTGATGGTGTTTCAGCCGCACCGCTACACCCGTACCCGTGACCTGTATGATGATTTTGCCAACACGCTGGATCAGGTCGATATCCTGCTGATGCTGGATGTGTATGCCGCCGGTGAGCCGGTCATTCCGGGGGCGGACAGCCGCTCGCTGTGCCGCACAATCCGCCAGCGCGGTAAGCTGGATCCGATTCTGGTCACCGAACCGGGCAAAATTGCAGCGGTTCTGGCACAGGTTCTTGAAGATAATGATTTAATACTGGTTCAAGGCGCCGGAAATATCGGTAAAATAGCGCGTACATTGGCTGACACAAAATTACGGCCGGTTTTGAGTGAGGATAATTAAGAATGACTGAAAAAGTCGCGGTACTGATGGGCGGTACATCCGCAGAACGTGAAGTCTCCCTGGCTTCAGGTGCGGCGGTGCTCGCCGGTTTAAAAGAAGCCGGTATTAATGCATTCGGTGTGGATACCAAAGAGTATCCGGTTACCCGTCTGAAGGAAGACGGTTTTACCAAAGTCTTTATCGCGCTGCACGGCCGCGGCGGGGAAGACGGCACACTGCAGGGTTGCCTGGAGCAGATGGGACTGCCGTACACCGGAAGTGGTGTCATGGCCTCCGCACTCTCTATGGACAAGCTGCGCACCAAACAGCTGTGGGCGGGCGCAGGTCTGCCGATTGCACCGTATTTCGCCATCAGTGCAGCCCGTTTCGCGCAGATCAGCGATGAAGAATTACAGCAGGGTGTGGCACCGCTGGGTTATCCGGTGATTGTCAAACCAAGCCTGGAAGGTTCAAGTGTCGGTATGTCCAAAGTGGATAACGCACAGGCACTGCGTCCGGCACTGGAAGAAGCGTTTAAACACGACAAAGACGTGCTGGTGGAAAAATGGCTGAGCGGCCCGGAATTCACCGTGGGCTTCCTCGGTGAGCAGATGCTGCCGTCTATCCGTATTCAGCCGGCGGCGGTGTTCTACGACTACGAAGCCAAATATATTTCTGACGACACACAATATTTCTGCCCGGGCCTCGAAGGGGCACGTGAGACAGAAATCCGTGAGCTGGCAAAAGCCGCTTACAAAGCCGTGGGCTGTGAAGGCTGGGGCCGTGTGGATGTGATGCTCGACAGTGACGGGCAGTTCTACCTGCTGGAAGTGAACACCTCCCCGGGTATGACCAACCACAGTCTGGTGCCGCAGGCGGCGCGTCAGGCAGGCATGAGCTTCTCCGCTTTTGTGGCGGACGTTCTGGCACTGGCGGACTGATATGTCACAGGCTGCACTGAATATGCGCGGACCGGATCCGGATACGGATTATGAAGGTTCACGTCCCAGTAACGGCACATACCTTGCCGGACTGCTGTTTTTCCTGATGGTGCTGGGAACGCTGGTCTGGGGGGGGCTGATGGTGCTGAACTGGATGAAAGATGCAGACCGCCTGCCGATGTCAAAACTGGTATTAACCGGTGAGCGTCATTACACGACAAACGATAATGTACGCAAAGCGGTGTTATCCCTCGGGACACCCGGTACGTTTATGACACTGGATGTCAATGAAGTGCAGCAGCAGCTGGAACGGATCCCGTGGTTACGTCAGGTCACTGTGCGCAAGCAGTGGCCGGACGAATTAAAAATTCATCTGGTCGAGTATGTGCCGTATGCACGCTGGAATGACTCACAGATGGTTGATGACGCCGGGCGGGTTTTCAGTCTGCCGGCGGAACTGACAGAAAAAGATTCTTTCCCGATGCTCTACGGGGCGCAGGGCAGTGAACAGGATGTACTGAGCGGGTATCGTGAAATGGCGCAGCAGCTCAGCGGGGCGGGACTGAAAATCAAATCAGCCTCAATGTCACCGCGTCATGCCTGGCAACTGGTGCTGGATAATGATGTCCGGGTTGAACTCGGACGGCTGGATACCAAAGGCCGGTTACAGCGTTTTATCGAACTGTATCCGACCCTGACGCAGGAACAGGACAAACGGGTTGATTATGTCGATCTCCGCTATGACAGCGGTGCTGCGGTCGGCTGGGCGCCATTGCAGATCGATCCTTTCGCAAACGGACATTAAGACATAACAGGTAAAGAAGGCGGGCAGAATAACAATGATCAAAGCAACGGATAGAAAATTAGTCGTCGGCCTCGAAATAGGCACCGCCAAAGTATCTGCGCTTGTTGGTGAAATTCTGCCGGACGGTGTGGTGAACATTATCGGTGCGGGTAACTGCCCGTCACGCGGAATGGACAAAGGCGGCGTCAATGATCTGGAGTCGGTGGTAAAATGCGTTCAGCGTGCCATCGACCAGGCGGAACTGATGGCGGACTGCCAGATATCATCAGTCTATCTGGCGTTATCCGGCAAACACATCAGCTGCCAGAATGAAATCGGTATGGTGCCGATTTCAGAAGAAGAAGTGACCCAGGAAGATGTGGAAAATGTGGTGCATACGGCGAAATCTGTCCGTGTCCGCGACGAGCACCGCGTTCTGCATGTGATCCCGCAGGAATATGCCATCGATTACCAGGAAGGCATTAAAAATCCGGTGGGATTATCCGGTGTGCGGATGCAGGCGAAAGTGCATCTGATCACCTGTCATAACGACATGGCAAAGAATATTGTCAAAGCCGTTGAGCGCTGCGGACTGAAAGTGGACCAGCTGATTTTTGCCGGTCTGGCATCAAGCTTCGCGGTACTGACGGAAGATGAGCGTGAGCTGGGTGTCTGTGTCGTGGATATCGGCGGCGGCACCATGGATATGGCGATTTATACCGGCGGCGCACTGCGTCACACCCGTGTTATCCCGTATGCAGGGAATGTGGTGACCGGTGATATCGCGTACGCCTTCGGCACTCCGCCGAATGATGCGGAAGCGATTAAAGTCCGTCACGGCTGCGCGCTGGGGTCTCTGGTCAGCAAAGACGAAACCCTGGAAGTGCCGAGTGTCGGCGGGCGTCCGCCGCGCAGTTTACAGCGCCAGACATTAGCCGAAGTGATTGAGCCGCGTTACACCGAATTACTCAATCTGGTTAATGACGAAATTTTGAAAGTGCAGGAACAATTACGTCAGCAGGGTGTCAAACACCATTTGGCCGCTGGTATCGTGCTGACAGGTGGTGCGGCTCAGATTAACGGACTGGTTGAGTGCGCCCAGCGTGTTTTCCATACACAGGTTCGTATCGGACAACCGCTTAATATAACCGGCTTAACGGATTATGCGCAGGAACCGTATTACTCTACAGCGGTAGGGTTGCTGCATTACGGAAAAGAATCTCACCTGGTCGGCGATACCGAGACAGAAAAACGTGCCTCGGTGGGCAGTTGGTTTAAAAAATTAACTGGCTGGCTCAGAAAAGAATTTTAATTTGTATTAAGGCTGGCGATAATAGCCGCCATATAAGAAAGGCACAAAACGGAGAGAGATTATGTTTGAACCGATGGAATTGACCAACGACGCGGTGATTAAAGTCATCGGCGTCGGCGGGGGCGGCGGTAACGCTGTTGAGCATATGGTCCGTGAACGCATCGAAGGCGTTGAGTTCTTCGCTGTGAATACGGACGCTCAGGCGCTTCGTAAAACCGCCGTCGGCCAGACTATCCAGATTGGTAACGGAATCACCAAAGGCCTGGGTGCGGGTGCAAACCCGGAAGTGGGCCGTAACGCGGCGGAAGAAGATCGCGAAGCGCTGCGCAATGCACTCGACGGTGCGGACATGGTCTTTATCGCAGCCGGTATGGGCGGCGGTACAGGAACCGGTGCGGCACCTGTTGTTGCTGAAGTTGCCAAAGAGCTGGGCATCCTGACTGTTGCTGTGGTGACCAAGCCGTTCAACTTTGAAGGCAAAAAGCGCATGGCATTCGCCGAGCAGGGGATTACTGAGTTATCCAAGCATGTTGACTCACTGATCACCATCCCGAATGACAAACTGCTGAAAGTATTAGGCCGCGGGATCTCACTGCTGGATGCCTTCGGTGCCGCCAACGACGTGTTACGCGGCGCGGTCCAGGGTATCGCAGAACTGATCACCCGTCCGGGCCTGATGAACGTTGACTTCGCGGACGTCCGTACCGTGATGTCAGAAATGGGTTACGCGATGATGGGCTCCGGCGTGGCGCGCGGTGAAGACCGTGCGGAAGAAGCTGCCGAAATGGCGATTTCCAGCCCGCTGCTGGAAGATATCGACCTGTCAGGTGCGCGTGGTGTGCTGGTTAACATCACCGCGGGCTTTGACCTGCGTCTGGATGAGTTCGAAACTGTGGGTAACACTATCCGTGCATTTGCATCGGATAACGCGACTGTGGTTATCGGTACTTCCTTAGACCCTGAAATGAACGATGAACTGCGTGTGACTGTGGTCGCGACCGGTATCGGCATGGACAAACGTCCTGAAATCACGCTGGTAACCAATAAAGCGGTGCAGACCAACAACATGGAACATCGTTATGCACAAATGCAAAACAGCATGACCAGCATGGATGAGAGCAAATCAGTGGCACAGGTTGTCAACGATTCTTCAGCCCAGAGCAATAAAGAACCGGATTATTTAGATATCCCGGCTTTCTTACGCAAACAGGCTGATTAAACCGAAAAGATTTGCATCTCCGCTTTTTGTGCTAAACTATCTCCCTTGTCATTAGTTTATAATGACAGGGAGACAGTTAATCAAACGAGACAGAAACGATGATCAAACAAAGAACATTAAAGCGTATTGTTCAGGCTACGGGTGTAGGTTTACACACCGGCAAAAAAGTTACGCTGACAATGCGTCCGGCACCGGCCAATACCGGGATCATCTATCGCCGTACTGATCTTAATCCGCCTGTCGATTTTCCGGCAGATGCGAAATCCGTGCGTGATACGATGTTATGTACTTGTCTGGTAAATGAAGACAACGTACGTATTTCCACGGTTGAGCATTTGAACGCAGCACTGGCCGGACTCGGCATTGATAACCTGGTTATCGAAGTCGATGCCGCTGAAATCCCGATTATGGATGGCAGCGCAAGCCCGTTCGTATTCCTGTTACTGGATGCCGGTATTGAAGAACTGAGCAGTGCGAAGAAATTCCTGCGTCTGAAAGAGACCGTCCGTGTTGAAGATGGTGATAAGTGGGCTGAACTCTCTCCGTTTAACGGTTTCAGCTTAGATTTCACTATCGATTTCAACCATCCGGCGATCGATTCCAGCACTCAGCGCTACGCGATGAACTTCTCTGCGGAAAACTTTGTCCGGGATATCAGCCGTGCACGTACCTTCGGGTTCATGCGGGATATTGAATATCTCCAGTCCAAAGGCTTATGTTTAGGCGGAAGTTTTGACTGTGCCATCGTGGTGGATGATTACCGCGTACTGAATGAAGATGGCCTGCGTTTTGAAGACGAATTTGTCCGTCACAAAATGCTGGATGCTATCGGTGACCTGTTTATGTGCGGCCACAATATCATTGGTGCCTTTACCGCATTCAAATCCGGTCACGCACTGAATAACAAGTTACTTCAGGCTGTTCTGGCTAAAGAGAGCGCCTGGGAACTCGTGACATTCGAGAACGAAGCACAGATGCCGGTTGCATTCCGTGCACCGTCAACCGTACTGGCGTAATCAGGTCATGGCGCCACAGCTCGTTGCTCTGACCCTGACACTCCTGTCACTGACGTTATTTACCAAATAACCGTCTGCTTAATCTGCTGCACTGGTACTCTCTCCGGCCAGTGCAGCCAATTTCTCCAGCTTCTTCCTCAGTTTTTCCGGACTTCTCTGCGCCAGCGCTTTCAGTGAATTGGCACTCTCCGCACTTAATCTCCGTCCCGGCTCCGCTGTTTTTTGCCCTCTGCTATCTGAATTGCTGCTTTTATCACCACCCGGTAACCCTGTTGCTGATGATTTCATCAATGACGGATTGATTTTGATGTCGATGGCCGATAATGATGGTAAAATCTCCCGGCGCAGTGCAGAACGCAGTGCGGGAAGTTCGTAACGCAGCCGGGTCATCTGTGCCGCATTAGAGACTTCCAGAATTAACAGTTGTTTGCGATAATTAGCCACGCGGCAGTGTGGTTTAAGCATCGCAGGCAGCAGCGCCAGAACGGCGCGGTTGAGTTTAAGTAACACGACAGCACGCTGCTGAATACTTTTAAGGGTATTATTATCCTTAGTCCCGCTTTCCAGCAGGCTTTCAAGGGAAACTGGCTGACTGTCGCGCATCACATATACTCCGGATCTCGTGAGGGAAACACTATTTTAAATCTTTGGCGGCAATTTGGCAGGCGTTATTTCTGGTGCCATCTCTTTATCGGGATTGTGGCGACCGGTTTTGGCCTGCCTGCGGTACTGAACAGTGGTGATGTTACCACAGCCGGTGCCGGGACAACACAAAACCGCCAGAGTCAGGCATTATCCGCCTTTGACAGCCTGTTCCTGCAAAGCAGCCAGCCGGCGAGAACCTCACAGAACGTTAATTACTGGCAGCAGCATGCTGTCCGTAATGTTATCCGCCAGATTTCCTTTGCATTTTCCTGTCCGGAAGATGCCTCAAAAGATAATACCCCGGCAGAAGACCGGCATGATGCCTCCGCACAAAATATGCTGGCGGCACTGTATGCCATTCTGACCGACTCCCCGGCTCTGCCTGTTTATCATCCGGCAGTTCTGCCGCAGCGTATTGCTGTAGTTAACCCGTCTCCGTCTTTTTCGGTTCAGTGGATTGCCCGCACCGGCGGCATCCGTGCCGGTCCCGTACAATCAGCGTAGTTCCTCAAAAAAATTATTAACACATTGATTATTAACAAGGCCTGATTGTGCCTGAACAGAGACGTTTATTATGCTGGTAAAATTACTGACCAAAATCTTCGGCAGCCGGAATGACCGTACTTTACGCCGCCTGCGCAAATCCGTGGAAGCTATCAACCGGATGGAACCTGAGTTCGAAAAACTCAGTGATGATGAATTAAAAGCCAAAACACAGGAATTCCGTGATCGCCTGGCCAAAGGTGAATCCGAGCAGGATATCTTACCGGAAGCGTTCGCCACGGTACGTGAAGCCAGTAAACGTGTATTTGGTATGCGTCACTTTGATGTCCAGCTGATCGGCGGCATGGTGCTGAACGAACGCTGCATCGCTGAGATGCGTACAGGTGAAGGTAAAACGCTGACCGCAACACTGCCTGCTTACCTCAACGCCCTGTCCGGCAAAGGGGTTCACGTGGTGACAGTGAACGACTACCTCGCCCAGCGTGACGCCGAAAACAACCGTCCGCTGTTTGAATTCCTCGGTATGACCGTCGGTATCAACCTGCCGGGCATGCCTGCACCGGCCAAACGCGAAGCGTACGCTGCGGATATCACTTACGGTACCAACAACGAATACGGTTTTGACTATCTGCGTGACAACATGGCGTTCAGCCCGGAAGAGCGTGTACAGCGCAAACTGCACTACGCGCTGGTGGATGAGGTTGACTCCATCTTAATCGATGAAGCCCGTACCCCGCTGATTATCTCCGGTCCGGCAGAAGACAGCTCTGAGCTGTACATGAAAGTGGATAAACTGATCCCGCGTCTGGTCCGCCAGGAAAAAGAAGATTCCGACACTTTCAAAGGTGAAGGTCACTTCTCTGTGGACGAGAAAACCCGCCAGGTCACACTGACCGAGCGTGGTCTGGTGCTGGTGGAAGAGCTGCTGTCTGAAGCGGGTCTGATGAATGAAGGTGAATCACTGTACTCACCATCCAATATCATGCTGATGCACCACGTTATGGCGGGTCTGCGTGCGCACTCCCTGTTTGTCCGTGATGTCGACTATATCGTCAGCGAAGGTGAGGTTATCATCGTCGATGAGCACACCGGCCGTACCATGCAGGGCCGCCGCTGGTCTGATGGTCTGCATCAGGCAGTGGAAGCCAAAGAAGGTGTGGAAATCCAGAATGAAAACCAGACACTGGCTTCCATCACATTCCAGAACTACTTCCGTTTATACACCAAACTGGCCGGGATGACCGGTACAGCGGACACGGAAGCGTTTGAATTCAGTTCAATTTATAAACTCGATACCATTGTTATCCCGACTAACCGTCCGATGATCCGTAAAGATTTACCGGATCTGGTTTATATGACAGAAGCTGATAAATTCAATGCCATCATTGAAGATATCCGCGAGCGTACCGCAGCCGGACAACCGGTCCTGGTGGGTACTATCTCTATCGAGAAATCAGAGCTTATCTCCAACGCACTGAAAAAAGCCAAAATTGAACACAGCGTACTGAACGCCAAATTCCACGCCATGGAAGCGGATATCGTTGAACAGGCGGGTCGTTCCGGTCACGTGACTATCGCCACCAACATGGCGGGTCGTGGTACGGATATCGTGCTGGGCGGCAGTTTACAGGCGGATCTGGCGGCGCTGGACGAGCCGACAGAAGAGAATATCGCTGCGGCAAAAGCTGCATGGCAGGAGCGTCACGATGCCGTTCTGGCGGCAGGCGGCCTGCATATCATCGGTACTGAGCGTCATGAATCCCGCCGTATCGATAACCAGTTACGCGGTCGTTCAGGCCGTCAGGGTGATGCCGGTTCTTCCCGCTTCTACCTGTCTAAGGAAGATGCGCTGATGCGTATTTTCGCCTCTGACCGTGTTACCGGCATGATGCGCAAACTGGGTATGAAAGAAGGTGAGGCGATTGAGCATCCGTGGGTAACCAAAGCGATTGCCAACGCACAGCGTAAAGTGGAAAGCCGCAACTTTGATATCCGTAAACAGCTGCTGGAATACGATGATGTGGCTAACGACCAGCGCCGCGCTATCTATACCCAGCGTAATGACCTGCTGGATAACGGGGATATCAGCGAAACTATCGACAGCATCCGTGGTGATGTATTCACAACAGTTATCGATGCACATATTCCGCCGCAGTCTCTGGAAGAAATGTGGGATATCCCGGGGCTGGAAAAACGTCTGGAACAGGATTTCGACTTACATCTGCCAATCAAAGAGTGGCTGGATAAAGAGCCTGAACTGCACGAAGAAACCCTGCGTGAGCGCATTCTTGACAAAGCGGTAGAAGTTTACAAAGCCAAAGAAGAGATTGTCGGCGCTGAAATGATGCGTCACTTCGAGAAAGGCGTGATGCTGCAAACCCTGGATACCCTGTGGAAAGAGCACCTGGCGGCAATGGATTATCTGCGTCAGGGGATCCATCTGCGCGGTTATGCACAGAAAGATCCGAAGCAGGAATACAAGCGTGAATCTTTCTCCATGTTTGCTAACATGCTGGAAGGCCTGAAATATGAAGTGGTCAGCACCATTTCCAAAGTTCAGGTCCGCATGCCGGAAGAAGTGGAAGCACTGGAGCAGCGTCGTCGTGAGGAAGCTGAACGTCTGGCACAGCGCCAGCAGCTCAGCCATGAAAATGACAATGCCGCGCTGATGACTAAAACTGAAGCGGAAATGGCGTCCGGTGTCCGCAAAGTCGGCCGTAACGATCCGTGTCCTTGCGGTTCCGGTAAGAAATACAAGCAGTGCCACGGTGCACTGAAATAATCAGTCCTGACAGACGATTAGCATAATAAAGTAAAAAGGCGGGGGAACCCGCCTTTCTTCTGTAAATAAGACGGACAGAACATGATGGAAAAAAAACACTTACGTATTGCCGCCGGCGTTATCCGTAATGCAGAAGGTGAGATATTTATTGCTCAGCGTCCGCTGAAATCTCATATGGGCGGTTACTGGGAGTTTCCCGGCGGTAAGCTGGAATCCGGAGAGTCACCGGAGCAGGCGCTGGTGCGGGAGCTGGAAGAAGAGCTGGGTATTGTTGCGGTTCCCGGTAAACTATTGCAGACGGCAGAACATGAATTTCCGGATCGCCTGATCACCATTTATTTCTTCCTGGTGGAAGAGTGGCAGAATGCGCCATATGGTCGCGAAGGTCAGCCATCCCGCTGGGTAAAACAAACAGCACTGATTGCTGAGGAGTTCCCGCCGGTTAACCGGGGAATTGTGGCATTGCTGACAGAATAAGATTCAGAGGTACGGCGGCGGCTGTTTTAATTCAGCCGCTGCCGGATTAATCAGTACGGTGAACTGTCTTCCGGTTCACTCCAGGCTTCACTGTCAGAAAGGTCACTCTGACTGGCAATCCGTTTTTCTTCCGCAGCCCACTCCCCGAGATCAATCAACTGACAACGTTTACTGCAAAACGGGCGGTACGGACTTTCCGGTCCCCAGACAACTTCTTTTTTGCAATTCGGGCAGTTAACGATAATAGCTTCTGACATAACATCCTCCCTGTCAGCAACAGGCAATTTCAAACGGTAAAGTAGCCGGTATTATACCGTGTTCGCTGTCAGTATGCAGGAAGCGTATGGCAAAACGTGTTTTATGGCCGGAGACCTGCGGGTAAATCTGGAAATCAACCGGCAGACGCAGGCGCAGTAAATCCGCCCCTTCCGCGTTATCCTGATAAAAACCGTTGTGGCTTTCAGCCGCAACAAATGGTGCGGACTGACGCAGCAGGGTCAGCAGGCTGCCGAGTGCATTTTGCAGCGGCTGCAAACCTTCAATCCAGGCGGCCTGTGTGGTATCACGGACACTCTGCGGCAGATTCAGCCACAGATGAAGGTAGGGCAGGTCAAACCCACAGCATCCGCCCGGAATACTCAGCCGCTGACGGACAATACCGATTATTTTATCTTCTTTCAGGTGCTGGGCGATGCGGGGCGCTTTGCTCAGTTCAGCGGCTTTTTGTTTCAGTTCGTCAGAAAACCCCCGGATCAGTGCCTGGTCAGCATTGGGGGCTTCTGCCCACATGGCCAGTTTTTTTTGCTGCTTTTCCAGCTCTTTTAAAATTTCCGAACGGACTTCACCGCGATCAATCACTTCAATAAATTCCGCGACGGCCCGGAAGAATGCCAGGCTGGACGGCAGAGAGTCCAGCGGGGAGAGCGTACTCATTTGCTGAAGTGATGTTTCAATGCGCAGCCATGAACGGGTTCGTTCGTTTAAAGGGTGTTCAAAAATAACAGACTGACGGATTTCGCTCATGGGTGTTCCTGTTTTGGCTGACGGGCCAATGCTGTATAAAGTTCGTGCAGTGCAAGGACGCGGGGCATCAGCGGCTCATCGTTATCATGATTTGTCAGGATATCATCGGCAACGGCCAGACGTTGTTCACGGGATGCCTGCGCCCGCAGAATATTTTCGGCATGCTCAGCGGAAACGCCGTCACGGCGCATTGTCCGGGCGACTTGTTCGTGCGGATGAACATCCACAACCAGCACGCGATCCGCAAGGGAAGCAAGGTTATTTTCAACCAGAAGAGGAACCACCCAAAGGGCATAAGGGGCAGTGATATTGTTCAGCTGGCGCCGGGTTTCCTGATGGATAAGCGGATGCAGTAACTGATTGAGCCAGGTTTTTTCCGCGGGGTCTGCAAAGATCTCCCGGCGCAGTGCTGCTCTGTCCAGTGTGCCGTCTGCAGCCAGAATCCGGGTACCGAAGTGATCGGCAATAGTCTGTAATGCGGGCGTTCCCGGTTCAACCACCTGACGGGCAATAATATCCGCATCTGTCACAGGGACCCCGAGACGGGCAAACATATCCGCAACGGTACTTTTTCCGCTGCCGATACCTCCGGTTAACGCAACAATATAAGCCATTGTATTTCTGTCCTGATTGAAACAACGGGTAAATTGTACCTGATGAAATTAATTTCGCCTATGGCAAATAAGCGATGAATACAGAGATATTTCACAGGTTTGAATTTTTTTAATCTGTTTCTTTAAATTATGAATAGTTTTATCAGACTAAAACTTCACCGAGCCGGAATAAAGGTAAATACATTGCAATTAATAAAACAGCAACAAGAATTGCCAGCAGGATAAACAGTACCGGCTGGAGTATTTTAAAAAATGTCTGAATTTGGTTTAAGGCGAGAGATTTAAACCAGTCTGCGGTATAGAGAAAAAAGTGTCCGAATTGCCCGGTGGCTTCACCGGTGGCAATCAGCTCATGGCACAGAGATGGGAATAACCCGGATTGTTTAATTGATTCACTGAATGTTTTCCCGTGAAGCAAGTCCTCCCGTATCACAGTTAATGCCTCTTTATATAACGGATGTGTTGTTGTCATAATAAGTGTATTAATACCCGAAATAAGTGTAATGCCTGATTGTTGTGTTATTGCCAGTATCCGGAAAATATGAGAGACACAGCTGAAGATAATAATGTTTCTGATAAACGGAATACGCAGAATACAGGTTGATTCTGTTTTTTTAATATCCGGATGTCTTCGCCGAAATACATGATAAATAAATATAATTGTAGTCATTATACCCATTGCCGGGGTTGTGTAACCGGTAATAACACCGGAAACCCGGATCAGCCATTGTGTCAGAGCCGGAAGTTCCGCACCGAATGAGGTATATATTTTTGCAAATTCAGGAATAACAAACAGAAACATTAATGTGATCATCAAAAAGCAGACAACTAACAATGCAACGGGATAGCGGATTGATTTAATTAATGCAGCCCGGTGATCCCGGTTACTCTGAATATGCTGTGCAATCGTGTGAAGGCACTCCGGCAATTTTCCTGTCTCCTCCCCGACAGTGGCCATCTGACAATAAAAGGAATCAAATAAACCGGGGTACTGCATTATTCCCTGAGTAAATGTTTTTCCCTGCTGAAGTTGTCTGATAAGAGCACGGACTACTTCTTTCCAGAGCGGGTGACTGCATTCACCTGCCAGTAGTGTGAGCGCTTTCAGTAACGGTAATCCCGACGTCAGTAATGTTGCCAGCTGCCGGGTAAAGTGCAGCAGATACTGTTTTTCTTTTTGTGAGCAGACCAGCCGTTTGCGGCAAAACAGTGATACAGGTGTGATGCTCTGCGAAATCAGCTGACTGACAGCATTATTCTCTGAAGGTGAGATAAGCGTTCCGGTCACCACCTTGTCAGCGGGTGTCAGACCGGACCAGTCATACAGCCGGTAAATTTGCATGGCATCACTCCTGTTGGTCAGCGGATGTTAAATATCCTGCATATGGTAAATCTCATTGAGTGTGGTTACCCCTGATTCCGCCAGCGCGATACCGGCATCAAACAGTGAACCGGGTAATTCACCGGCAGAAGAAGACATTGTGTGTTGCGGAGTGAGAAATGCAAAGCAGGCGGTACGCCCGTAATAGCCTGAAAAGCAGTGATCACAACCGTTTGCCTGCCACGGGGTGAGTTGATGTGTTTTTCCGCTGCTCAGTATCACGGTTTCTGTTTTCTGTTTCTGCGTTTTACAGCGCGGACACAACAGGCGGACCAGACGCTGTGCAATGATCAGTTTGATGCAGGTTTTCATGAAATATTCATCAATACCCAGTTGCCTCAGTCGTGAATATGTATCCTCCGCAGAGTTTGTATGCAGAGTGGACAGCACCAGGTGACCGGTATGAGCTGCTTTGATTGCCATCTCGGCGGTGGGTTTATCCCGGATTTCCCCCACCATAATGACATCCGGATCCTGACGCAGCAGGGCCCGCAGGATGGCGGCGAAGCCCAGCTCAATTTTGGGGTTTATCTGCGTCTGGGTGATCCCCCGCAGCGGGATTTCCACCGGATCCTCAACACTGCAGATATTCCGGTTATTCTGATTCAGGTACTGCAGGCAGCCGTAGAGTGTGGCGGTTTTTCCGCTGCCGGTGGGACCGGTGAGCAAAATAATACCGGTGGCACTGCCCAGACCTGTATGCAGCGTTTCCAGTTGCCGGGCCGTCAGCCCGGATTTTTCCAGCGCCAGATTCTGCGTGGTGCTCAGCAGGCGCAGTACGACTTTTTCACCATAAATTGTCGGCAGTGTGGCAACACGGACAGCATAGCGGGTGTTATTTTCCAGCCACTCAAACTGCCCGTCCTGGGGTAACCGTTTTTCGGCAATATCGAGGCCGGAAATGATTTTGATGCGGATAATTATCTCACTACTGATTTCCGGTGGCGGTGAATTCAGCGTATGCAGTTGCCCGTCGATTCTGGCACGGATCCGGTAACCCTGTTGTGCCGGTTCAATGTGAATATCGGAGGCCCGTTTGGCAATGGCTCCGGCAATCAGCTGGTTAACAAACCGGACAGCGGCGGATTGCTGTTCTGCCGGCCAGGTATCTGTCTCCGGCGCCCGGCGGGGATCCTGCGCCGGAGGCGGGGCAGGCGGCGGCAGTGGTGAACCGGTACCTGTACAGTTATTGCCGGTATCCGCAGAGACCGGCGTGTTTGTCTCCGGTGTTACACCGGGGAAAAGGACCGGCTCCGGCAGCGGGGTATTGCGGCGGCAGTAGGCCAGTTTTTCACTGTGCCACAATTCAATGTCCACCCGCTTACCGGCCAGAAACCGGATAGCAGACACAATATCTCTGCGCGGCTGCTGTGCGGCAGCAACTCTGACGGCATCGGGGTTATAGTCAATCAGCATCAGTTCATTGCGTTCACAAAGTGCATGAACTTCAGCCAGTAAGAGTTGTTCTTCCCCGCCGGTACGGGTGACAGGGGCGGGTGCAGCTGTTTGCATAATGAATTCCTTTTCATGTCAGTAGTTACTTGATGACGTCAAGACAGATTTTTTTCAGTGCGTCTTCTTCGCTGTTACAGTCGGTTGTCCAGACCGTGATACCGTTAAGCGGATTTCTTACCGGGGTAGTGCTGACCGTCAGCGGAGCCAGTGAACTGTTTCCCTGTACCGTCACAACACCGTTTTCCGCTTTGACGGATTTGATGTAGCGCCCCGGAGTATCAGCCGGAATGGTGCCCGACCCGCTGTTGCATCCTGCAAAAGAGGGATTATCAAAACTGCACAGTTCCACGCTGGTTTTAAACGCGGTAACCGTGCGCAGCACGTCAATCAGTGCTGCCTTCCGGATATAGTTCTGATAGCCGGGAACCGCGATGGCACTGAGAACGGCCACAATGGCAACCACCACCATCACCTCGATTAATGTGAATCCGCGCTGGTTCATACAGATGCTCCTTTTTGTGTCTGTGAAAGAGGTACTTATTTAGCGTGATGCACTTTATTCAATGACGGATCGGCAAAAAAGAGAGGTCTCCGGATTTCTCGGTACAGATGGAAAACTGCGGTGTAACATTTGAGAAATGCAGATTTTTTTTCGGTCTGACACGCAAAAATCTGTCGTGAAAAATCAGTACTCCCCGGAAAGGGGGGAAGACACGTATACTGTGCGGCACAAAATGATATTTATTATGTGATTGAATAACGGTTTTTTGCTCAGGAGAACGAATGGATATTCAGGATGGCTGGCTGACCACAGCGCGCCGGGTGATTTCACCGCATCACGATACCCGGCCGGAACAGGTGACTCCCCGTTTACTGGTGATCCACAATATCAGTCTGCCGCCGGGACAGTTCGGTGGCCCGTATATTGACCAGCTTTTTCAGGGCACGCTGGACCCGGATGCGCATCCGTTTTTTGCTGAAATACAGGCGCTGCGGGTTTCCGCACATTGCCTGATCCGCCGGACCGGGGAAATTGTGCAGTATGTTCCTTTTGATGCACGGGCCTGGCATGCGGGGATTTCCTGTTATCAGGGCACAGAAAAGTGTAATGATTTTTCCGTCGGTATTGAGCTGGAAGGCACGGATACCCGACCTTTTACGGATGAACAGTACCGCGCACTGACTGCGGTGACACAGGTGCTTCTGGCACACTATCCGCAAATAAAAGGGCATATCACCGGACACAGTGATATTGCACCGGGGCGCAAAACGGATCCCGGTCCCTGTTTCGACTGGAACCGATACAGGAATTCACTGAATCCGGCAGACGTTCCGGCTGAATAATCAGTAAAATTTCGCAGATATGACTGACGTGAAATTTTCCTGTTTACCGGTTCCCTGCTAGAATTAGCATTCCGGTAACCTGTTACTGATTAAATGCGTCTGGTGAGTATCGTTACAGCGGAAACAATCTGGCCGGGCTCTGTGAAGCGGAAAATCATCAATAAGATGCGGTGAAAATGCACAAAAAATGATTATTTATCCGTCGATCTGGTCACTGTAACGGTTCAGTTTGCGTATTTATCTGAATTTTAAACGTTAAATTCTGTAACATTCACGATGCAGCATTTAAACGTATCAGTTATCAATTTATGCTAAAATTTAAAAAAAATTGTTAAAACTTGCTGGTTTTTATGATTTAGCTCAAGGTCTTTATAGACAGTTGGTGAATACTTTGTTACTTTAAGACCCTGTAAAAGAAATTGGTATTACCAATTGACTACAAAACCCATGAAGCAATATTTATCCATGTTGATGGTTCTGATGCAAATATGGCTTACAGCAAAATCCGCCAACCAAAATTAGCCGACGTGATCGAGCAGCGGCTGGAACACTTAATCCTCGACGGCACTCTGAGCCCGGGGGAGAAGCTGCCGCCTGAACGCGAGCTGGCCAAACAGTTCGACGTCTCACGTCCCTCACTGCGCGAAGCAATTCAAAAACTTGAAGCGAAAGGCTTTCTGCTGCGCAGACAAGGTGGCGGCACATTTGTACAGAGCAATCTCTGGCAAAGCTTCAGTGACCCGCTGGCCCAGCTGCTGGAAGGGCATCCCGAATCTCAGTTTGATCTGCTGGAAACCCGTCATGCCCTCGAGGGTATTGCTGCCTATTATGCCGCACTGCGGGGAACCGAAGCGGATTTTGTCCGTATCACCAACAGCCATCAGGCGATTGCCGATGCCCGCGACGCCGGGGATGTGGAAGCCGAATCTCAGGCTGTCCTGCAATATCAGCTGATTGTCACAGAAGCCGCACATAATGTGGTGCTGTTACATCTGCTGCGCTGTATGGTGCCGATGCTGGAAAAAAATATCCGGCAGAACTTTGAATTCTTATATACCCGGAAAGAGATGCTGGCGATGGTCAGCGAGCACCGGGAACAGGTATTCCGGGCCATTATGAGCCGGTCGCCGGAGGTTGCGCGGGAAGCATCCCACCGCCATCTGGCATTCCTGGAAGACGTATTGCTGGATATGAGCCGTGAACACACCCGCCGGGAACGTTCACTGCGCCGTCTCCAGCAGTATACAGAATAAATCAGTAATGGTTTTGGGGCTTACAGATCCCTGAATGCTGCGTCTGTAAGCTGACCTATGCATCAGCGGCAAAATATAGCCGGGCCTATCTTCACGTCGCCCGTCACCGTTAAAGCGGGATACGTGAAGATAGGCTCCGAATATCATTAGAAACAGATAAACTATAAGGAATACACCATGTCAGACATTTTGAACAATGACGTGGATCCGATCGAAACCCGCGACTGGCTACAGGCGATCGAATCGGTCATCCGTGAAGAAGGTGTTGAGCGTGCACAGTTCCTGATTGATCAGGTTCTGAATACTGCCCGTCAGGGTGGTGTGAGTGTTGCAGCAGGTGCTGCGGCCCGTAACTACATCAACACCATTCCTGTTGAGGATGAACCTGCCTACCCGGGCAACCTGGAGCTGGAACGTCGTATCCGTTCTGCTATCCGCTGGAACGCTGTCATGATGGTCCTGCGCGCATCCAAGAAAGATCTGGATCTGGGCGGTCACATGGCATCTTACCAGTCTGCGGCTACCATGTATGAAGTGTGCTTCAACCACTTCTTCCGTGCGCAGAACGAAAAAGACGGCGGTGATGTTATTTATTTCCAGGGCCACTTAAGCCCGGGCTACTACGCACGCGCATTCATGGAAGGTCGTCTGACCGAAGAGCAGCTGAACAATTTCCGTCAGGAAATCGGCGGCAAAGGTCTGCCTTCTTATCCGCACCCTAAACTGATGCCTAACTTCTGGCAGTTCCCGACCGTTTCTATGGGTCTGGGGCCGCTGGCGGCTATCTATCAGGCTAAGTTCCTGAAATATCTGGAACACCGTGGTCTGAAAGACACTTCCGAGCAAACCGTTTATGCCTTCCTGGGTGATGGTGAGATGGATGAGCCGGAATCTAAAGGTGCAATCAATATCGCTGTCCGCGAAAGCCTGGACAACCTGATCTTCGTTATCAACTGTAACCTGCAGCGTCTTGACGGCCCTGTAAACGGTAACGGTAAAATCGTTAACGAAATGGAAGGTATGTTCGCAGGTGCCGGCTGGCAGGTAATCAAAGTCATGTGGGGCGGCCGCTGGGATGAACTGCTGAAGAAAGATACCAGCGGTAAACTGATCCAGCTGATGAACGAAACCGTTGACGGCGACTATCAGACATTCAAATCCAAAGACGGTGCTTACGTCCGTGAACACTTCTTCAACCGCTATCCGGAAAATGCTGCATTAGTCAAAGACTGGACTGATGAGCAGATCTTCGCACTGAACCGCGGTGGTCACGATCCGAAGAAAATGTTCGCTGCACTGAAAAAAGCGCATGACACCAAAGGTAAACCAACTCTGATCCTGGCCCAGACCGTTAAAGGTTATGGTATGGGTGATACCGCTGAAGGTAAAAACATCGCTCACCAGGTTAAGAAAATGAACATGGAAGGCGTGCGCCATCTCCGTGATCGTTTCAATATCGATGTGGCTGATGATCAGCTGGAAAAACTGCCGTTCATCAAGTTTGACGAAAACTCTGAAGAGCAGAAATACATGATGGAACGCCGTGCGGCACTGCATGGTCCGGTTCCTTCACGCCGTTCTCATTTCGATGAGAAACTGGATATTCCTGCACTGAGCGATTTCAGCCAGTTACTGGAAGAGCAGAGCAAAGAAATCTCCACCACTATCGCGTTTGTGCGTGCACTGAACGTGATGCTGAAAAACAAATCCATCAAAGAACGCATCGTGCCAATCATTGCTGACGAAGCACGTACATTCGGTATGGAAGGTCTGTTCCGTCAGATCGGTATCTACAACTCCAAAGGTCAGCTGTATACCCCGCAGGACCGTGAGCAGGTTGCTTACTACCGTGAAGATGTGAAAGGTCAGATCCTGCAGGAAGGTATCAACGAACTGGGTGCAGGCGCATCCTGGCTGGCAGCTGCGACTTCTTACAGCACCAACAACCTGCCGATGATTCCGTTCTACATCTACTACTCAATGTTCGGTTTCCAGCGTATCGGTGACCTGATGTGGATGGCAGGCGATCAGCAGGCACGCGGCTTCCTGATCGGCGGTACTTCAGGCCGTACCACCCTGAACGGTGAAGGTCTGCAGCACGAAGACGGCCACAGCCACATTCAGTCTCTGACTATCCCTAACTGCCTGTCTTATGACCCGTCATTCGCGTACGAAGTTGCGGTCATCATGCAGGATGGTCTGGAGCGTATGTATGGTGAAGCGCAGGAAAACATTTACTACTACATCACCACGCTGAACGAAAACTACCACATGCCTGCAATGCCGGAAGGTGTTGAGGAAGGTATCCGTAAAGGTATCTACAAGCTCGAAACCCTGACCGGTGATAAAGGCAAGGTACAGTTACTGGGTTCAGGTGCGATTCTGCGTCACGTGCGTGAAGCAGGTCAGATTCTGTCTTCTGAGTACGGTATCAGCTCTGATATCTACAGCGTAACCTCGTTCACCGAACTGGCCCGTGAAGGTCAGGATTGTGACCGCTGGAACATGCTGCATCCGTCAGAAACCCCGCGCGTGCCTTACATCACTCAGGTGATGAACGATGCACCTGCTGTGGCGTCCACTGACTGGATGAAACTGTTCGCAGAACAGGTTCGCGGTTATGTTCCTGCTGACCAGTACCGTGTACTGGGTACTGACGGTTACGGCCGTTCAGACAGCCGTGATAACCTGCGTCATCATTTCGAAATCGATGCCGGTTACGTTGTTGTTGCTGCTCTGGGTGAGCTGGCTAAACGTGGTGAAGTTGACGTGAAAGTGGTTGAAGAAGCCATTAAGAAATTCAGCATCAACCCTGAAAAAGTTAACCCGCGTGTGGCATAAGAGGTAAAAATTAATGTCTATTGAAATCCATGTGCCCGATATCGGTTCAGATGAAGTTGATGTAACAGAAATTCTGGTCAGTGTCGGCGATAAAGTAGAAGCAGAACAATCACTCATCACCGTTGAAGGTGACAAGGCGTCGATGGAAGTTCCGTCTCCGCAGGCAGGGGTTGTTAAAGAAATTAAAGTGGCTGTGGGCGACAAAGTCAGCACCGGCTCTTTCATCATGGTATTTGAAGCAGAGGCCGCAGCAGCGGCTCCTGCTCCGGCAGCTCAGGCTGCCGCACCGGCTGCTCCGGCGGCTGCTGCCGCATCCGCACTGAAAGAAGTTCATGTGCCGGATATCGGCGGTGATGAAGTTGACGTGACTGAAATCATGGTCAGCGTCGGCGATACCGTGACTGAAGAACAGTCTCTGATCACCGTTGAAGGCGACAAAGCGTCAATGGAAGTTCCGTCTCCGATGGCGGGCGTGGTTAAAGAGATCAAAGTTGCTGTCGGCGATAAAGTCAGCACCGGTTCCCTGATCATGGTCTTTGAAGTTGCGGGCGCAGCACCGGCGGCACAGCCTGCCGCAGCCGCTCCGGCTCCTGCAGCAGCGGCACCTGCCGTGGCAGCAGACAAAGAAATCCATGTACCGGATATCGGCGGTGATGAAGTTGACGTGACTGAAATCATGGTCAGCGTCGGCGATACCGTGACTGAAGAACAGTCTCTGATCACTGTTGAAGGCGACAAAGCCTCAATGGAAGTCCCGTCTCCGATGGCCGGTAAAGTTAAAGAAATCAAAGTAGCTGTCGGCGATAAAGTCAAAACCGGCTCTCTGATCATGGTATTCGAAGTAGCGGGTGCAGCACCTGCTCCGGCAGCACAGCCAGCCGCCGCCGCACCTGCGGCCGCAGCACCGGCGTCTGCACCGGCAGCGAAAGCCGCTCCGGCAGCAGCTCCGGCTGCGGGTAATGACTTCGTTGAGAACGATGCTTACGTTCACGCAAGTCCGGTTATCCGCCGTCTGGCCCGTGAATTCGGTGTGAACCTGGCGAAAGTCAAAGGGACAGGCCGTAAAGGCCGTATCCTGCGCGAAGACGTTCAGGCTTATGTGAAAGATGCGGTGAAACGCGCTGAAGCAGCTCCGGCTGCAGCAGGCGGCGGTTTACCTGGCATGCTGCCATGGCCGAAAGTGGACTTCAGCAAGTTCGGTGAAGTGGAAGAAGTTGAACTGAGCCGTATTCAGAAACTGTCCGGCGCTAACCTGAGCCGTAACTGGGTGATGATCCCGCACGTTACGCTGATGGACGAAGCGGATATCACTGATGTTGAAGAATTCCGCAAACAGCAGAACAAAGAAGCTGAGAAGAAACAGCTGGGCGTGAAAATCACTCCGCTGGTCTTCGTGATGAAAGCTGCTGCCAAAGCGCTGGTCGAAATGCCGCGTTTCAACAGCTCTATCACCGAAGATGCACAGCGTCTGATTCTGAAAAAATATGTCAATATCGGTATCGCGGTAGACACCCCGAACGGCCTGGTTGTTCCTGTCATTAAAGACGTGAACAAAAAAGGTATTCTGGAACTGTCTTACGAACTGGCTGAAATCTCCAAAAAAGCCCGTAACGGTAAGCTGACTTCTTCTGATATGCAGGGCGGATGTTTCACCATCTCCAGCCTGGGCGGTATCGGGACAACCGGTTTCGCACCGATTGTTAACGCACCGGAAGTGGCTATCATGGGTCTGTCACGTTCATCCATGAAACCGGTATGGGACGGCAAACAGTTTGTTCCGCGTCTCATTCTGCCAATGTCACTCTCCTTCGACCACCGTGTGATCGATGGTGCTGACGGCGCCCGCTTCATCACGCTGATTAATCAGTACATGAGCGATTTACGCCGCCTGGCGATGTAAGCAATTACACTGAGACCGGTGCAGAGCCGGTCTCAGTGGCGCAGGCTGAAACGTGCTCATCCCGGATAACGGGAGTCAGGTCACAGAACTGCGCCTTTCCAGGTTGTTAACAATTTTGTAAACTGCTCTCAGTGTGTACGTCCCGGTGGAATATATGTCGTCTGACCCGCCGGACAAACAATTAAGAGGTCACGATGAGTACTGAAATTAAAGCCCAGGTCGTTGTACTTGGTGCGGGCCCTGCAGGGTATTCAGCGGCTTTCCGCTGTGCTGACTTAGGTCTGGAAACTGTCCTGATTGAACGCTATTCAACCTTAGGTGGTGTCTGCCTGAACGTAGGTTGTATCCCGTCTAAAGCATTACTGCATGTTGCTAAAGTGATCGAAGAAGCGAAAGCGCTGGCTTCTCACGGCATCGTGTTCGGCGAACCGCAGACCGATATCGATAAAGTCCGTCTGTGGAAAGAGAAAGTTATTTCTCAGTTAACCGGCGGTCTGGCCGGTATGGCGAAAGGCCGTAAAGTGACTGTTGTGAATGGTCTCGGCCAGTTCACCGGCGCAAATACTATCGAAGTCAACGGTGAGAAGGGTAAAACCACTATCACGTTTGACAACGCGATTATTGCTGCGGGTTCACGCCCGATCCAGCTGCCGTTTATCCCGCACGAAGATCCGCGTGTCTGGGATTCAACTGATGCACTGCAGCTGAAAACCGTCCCGGGCCGTCTGCTGGTCATGGGTGGTGGTATCATCGGTCTGGAAATGGGTACCGTATACCACGCGCTGGGTTCACAGATTGATGTTGTTGAAATGTTTGACCAG
Organism: Morganella sp. HMSC11D09; assembly: GCF_001807955.1. Taxonomy (NCBI): domain Bacteria; kingdom Pseudomonadati; phylum Pseudomonadota; class Gammaproteobacteria; order Enterobacterales; family Morganellaceae; genus Morganella; species Morganella sp. HMSC11D09. The sequence goes on along the minus strand of NZ_KV791684.1, from coordinate 88,063 downwards.
GTCATTCCTGCGGCAGACAAAGATATCGTTAAACTGTTCACCAAACGTATCAGCTCCAAGTTTAACCTGATGCTGGAAACCAAAGTGACTGCCGTTGAAGCCAAAGAAGATGGTATCTATGTCACAATGGAAGGCAAGAAAGGCCCTGCAGAACCACAGCGTTACGACGCGGTTCTGGTGGCTATCGGCCGTACCCCTAACGGTAAACTGCTGGCGGCTGATAAAGCCGGTGTTGAAGTTGACGATCGCGGTTTCATTCACGTTGACAAACAAATGCGCACCAACGTGCCGCACATCTTTGCTATCGGCGATATCGTCGGTCAGCCGATGCTGGCGCACAAAGGTGTTCACGAAGGTCACGTGGCAGCCGAAGTTATCTCCGGTCTGAAACACTACTTCGATCCGAAAGTGATCCCATCTATTGCCTACACCGAACCGGAAGTGGCATGGGTTGGTCTGACCGAGAAAGAAGCGAAAGAGAAGGGCATCAGCTACGAAACAGCAACCTTCCCGTGGGCAGCTTCCGGCCGTGCAATCGCGTCTGACTGCGCTGAAGGTATGACCAAACTGATTTTCGACAAAGAATCTCACCGTGTTATCGGTGGTGCGATTGTCGGTACTAACGGCGGCGAGCTGTTAGGTGAAATCGGCCTGGCTATCGAAATGGGTTGTGATGCGGAAGATCTGGCACTGACCATCCACGCTCACCCGACGCTGTACGAATCAATCGGTATGGCGGCTGAGATTTACGAAGGCAGCATCACTGACCTTCCGAATCCGAAAGCGAAAAAGAAAAAGTAATCAGCTGACCCGGTAACCACGTTGTTACCCGGCTGAAGATAAAAATCCGGTTGCCTCTGGCGCCGGATTTTTTTTATTCCCTGCTGTCAGCACCCGCCTGTGTATTCATAGACAAACCGGTATTATTCAGATATTAATAATTTTAGCGTGCTGACCGCCGTTCCCGGTGCAGCAGAACTACGCAAACGACCGTTTTTTGCATTTCCGGCGTAATCAATAATCGTGCAGATTCCTGTTTAAAACGGCATAACACTGGTGAAACGGGTAAGCAGCAAGTTTAATTCACTAATGTTATTCAGCTCACAAATTGTTTATGTTGCTTTAATGTGAATGAATTAACAATGTGTTTAAATTTTGATATGCTGAAACCCCGTTGCCGGGCACTCATAAAAAACACAAAGCAAGGAGTACGTCGTGCTGGAAAATTACCGCAAGCACGTTGCCGAACGTGCAGCACAAGGGATCGCCCCTAAGCCATTGGAAGCCGCTCAGGTTGCTGAGTTAGTCGAATTACTGAAATCTCCGCCGGCAGGCGAAGAAGCGTTTCTTGTTGATCTGATTACCAACCGTGTACCGCCGGGTGTTGATGAAGCCGCGTATGTGAAAGCCGGTTTTCTGGCCGCTCTGGCAAAAGGTGAAGCACATTCACCGCTGATCTCCGCTGAAAAAGCCGTTGAATTACTCGGAACCATGCAGGGTGGTTATAATATTCACGCCCTGATTGAATCCCTCGATAATGAAAAACTGGCCCCTGTGGCCGCCAAAGCGCTCTCTCATACTTTACTGATGTTTGATAATTTCTATGATGTGGAAGAAAAGGCGAAAGCCGGTAATCCGTATGCACAGAAAATTATTCAGTCTTGGGCTGATGCAGACTGGTTCCTGGAGCGTCCGCAGCTGGCGGAAAAACTGACCGTCACCGTCTTTAAAGTCTCCGGTGAAACCAATACCGATGATCTTTCACCGGCACCGGATGCCTGGTCGCGTCCTGATATCCCGCTGCATGCACTCGCGATGCTGAAAAACCCGCGTGACGGTATTGATCCGGATGAACCGGGCAATATCGGTCCGGTTAATCAGATTGATCTGCTCAGCAAAAAAGGGTTCCCGCTGGCCTATGTCGGTGATGTGGTCGGTACCGGTTCTTCCCGTAAATCCGCGACTAACTCTGTGCTGTGGTTTATGGGGGATGATATCCCGTATGTGCCGAACAAGCGCGGCGGCGGTATTGTGCTGGGCGGCAAAATTGCCCCGATTTTCTTCAACACGATGGAAGATGCGGGCGCGCTGCCGGTGGAAGTGGATGTCAGCAACCTGAATATGGGGGATGTGATCGACGTTTACCCGTATAAAGGTGAGATCCGCAATCATGACACCAATGAACTGCTGGCGACATTTGAACTGAAAACCGATGTGCTGCTGGATGAAGTCCGCGCCGGTGGCCGTATCCCGCTGATTATCGGCCGTGGTCTGACCGCAAAAGCACGCGAGTCTCTCGGTCTGCCGCATACGGATATTTTCCGTCAGGCGAAACCGGTTGAGAAAAGCAGCCGTGGTTTCTCGCTGGCTCAGAAGATGGTCGGCCGTGCCTGCGGCGTGGCAGGTATCCGTCCGGGCGAATACTGCGAACCTAAGATGACCTCTGTCGGCTCTCAGGACACCACCGGGCCGATGACCCGTGATGAACTGAAAGATCTTGCCTGTCTCGGTTTCTCTGCGGATCTGGTGATGCAGTCTTTCTGCCACACAGCCGCGTATCCGAAGCCGGTGGATGTAAACACTCACCACACCCTGCCTGATTTTATTATGAACCGTGGCGGTGTGTCGCTGCGTCCGGGGGACGGTATTATCCACTCCTGGCTGAACCGTATGCTGCTGCCGGATACCGTGGGTACCGGTGGTGACTCTCACACCCGTTTCCCTATCGGGATTTCCTTCCCGGCCGGTTCCGGTCTGGTTGCCTTCGCAGCGGCGACCGGTGTGATGCCGCTGGATATGCCGGAATCTGTACTGGTGCGTTTTAAAGGGAAAATGCAGCCGGGGATCACACTGCGTGACCTGGTGCATGCTATTCCGTATTACGCTATTCAGCAGGGCCTGCTGACGGTGGAGAAAAAAGGGAAGAAAAATATTTTCTCCGGCCGTATCCTGGAAATTGAAGGTCTGCCGACACTGAAAGTGGAACAGGCGTTTGAGCTGGCCGATGCCTCTGCCGAGCGTTCTGCGGCGGGTTGTACCATCAAACTGGATAAAGCGCCGATCACCGAATACCTCAATTCCAACATCGTCCTGCTGAAGTGGATGATTGCGGAAGGTTACGGCGACCGCCGTACCATTGAGCGCCGTATTCAGAGCATGGAAAAATGGCTGGCGGATCCGCAGTTGCTGGAAGGTGATGCGGATGCGGATTACGCAGCGGTGATCGAAATCGACCTCAATGACATCAAAGAGCCGATTCTCTGCGCGCCGAATGATCCGGATGATGCTCGTCTGCTGTCTGACGTGGCAGGCAGTAAAATTGATGAGGTCTTTATCGGCTCCTGCATGACCAACATCGGACACTTCCGCGCGGCGGGTAAACTGCTCGACAGTCATAAAGGCCAGCTGCCGACCCGCCTGTGGGTGGCACCGCCGACCAAGATGGATGCCGCTCAGCTGACAGAAGAGGGCTATTACAGCATCTTCGGTAAGAGCGGTGCCCGTGTTGAGATCCCGGGCTGTTCACTGTGCATGGGGAACCAGGCGCGTGTGGCGGATAACTCAACGGTCGTTTCCACCTCCACCCGTAACTTCCCGAACCGTCTGGGTACCGGTGCCGATGTGTACCTGGCCTCTGCGGAACTGGCGGCGGTGGCTTCCCTGCTGGGGCGTTTACCGACACCGGCGGAGTATCAGACCTTTATGGATAAAGTGGATGAGACGGCGGAAGATACCTACCGTTACCTCAACTTTGACCAGCTGAATGAGTATACCAAAGTCGCGGATGGCGTGATTTTCCAGACTCAGGTGTGATAGTCAGCATCTGAATCAGTCCGCAGTTTTATTACCGGCGGGAGACAGCAACCACTGTCTCCCGTTTTTTATACCTGTTATCCGGTTAATTACGGTATCAATGTACCTGGAAACGGGATAACCCGCTAAAATAAGAGCAGGTGTTGCATACGTGACAGCGGTAAAGCATTAACAAGAGGTATACAGCGATGGATTATGAATTTTCCCTCGGGATCGACGGGAACGTGATAGTTAAGCTGTCAATGGATCACGAAGCGATCGGTCACTGGCTGAATGAAGAAGTGAAAGGGGATCTCTCGGTGATTGATGAGATAACCGTGGTATTTGACAGTATTAAAGGGCGGGAACAGCAGTGGCAGCGTGTGGGGCATGAATACACTTTGCTGATGGATGATGAGGAAATCATGATTAACGCGAATCAGATTACCTTTGAAACAGATGAGCCGGACGAAGGCATGAGTTATTACGATAATGAAAGTATTGCATTCTGCGGCACAGCTGACTTTATGATTTTACTGGAAAACTATCGTAAATTTATTGTGACCGGCGGGCAGGGCTGAGAATTTTTATTCTGAAATTTTCATTTGTTACGGTAATATAAACCAGAGGTTCTTTACCCGGGGCGATAATCGGTCGGTTATTGCAACAATGTTGTTTTTCTTTATTTCCGGTAACTTATGAGGTGGATGAATGAATGAACAAATCCTGACGGACGGTCTGAATCAGGCAACCGGATGGCTGGCAAATAATCAGGCATTGCTGCTGGATTATGCAGTGAATATTGTGGCTGCCGTACTGACCCTGATTATTGGTCTGTTTGTGGCAAAAATGGCTGCTAAAGCGGTTTCCCGCCTGCTGGCAATGCGCGGCGTGGATGTCACTGTCTCTGATTTTCTGTCCGCGATGGTTCGCTATGCGGTTATTGCCTTCACACTGATTGCGGTGCTGGGACGTCTCGGCGTACAAACCGCATCTGTGATCGCGGTGCTCGGTGCGGCAGGTCTGGCCGTTGGTCTGGCATTGCAGGGGTCACTCTCTAACCTCGCGGCTGGCGTGTTGCTGGTGGTTTTCCGTCCTATCCGTGCCGGAGAATATGTGGTTATCGGTGCGTCAGAAGGGACGGTTCAGAATGTGCAGATTTTTTCCACCACACTGCGCAGCGCGGATGACAAAATCATTGTGATCCCGAACGGTAAAGTGATTGCGGGTGATATTATTAACGTGACCCGTGAACCGGATCGCCGCCGTGACATTATTGTCGGTGTGGCCTACAACGCGGATATTGATCAGGTCAAAGAGATTCTGACAGAGATCGTCGCGGCTGACCCGCGTGTCCAGAAAGAGAAGGGCATCGTGGTGCGTCTCAATGAAATGGCGCCGTCTTCTCTGAATTTCGTTGTCCGCTACTGGACAAAAAACGGCGATTTCATGGATGTATACTGGGATCTGCTGGAAAACTTCAAGCGCGCACTCGATAAGCATAATATCGGCATTCCGTTCCCGCAGCTTGATGTGCATATGCATCAGAATAGTCAGCAAACACAGGCATAACAGGTGTATATTATCAGCGGTGCCCCTTTCGGGTGCCGCTTTTTTTTGCCGTACTGTGAGAGATTATGATGAGCGAGCATTTACTTCATTTTATTCCTGAGACACTGAGTTATATCCCGGATGCTGAGCAACAACAGGCTGCGGAGCAGTATCTGAGTGAGTGGATGGCGGCTGACGATATTATGCATCAGGCGGATCCGGACGTTATGTTCTGGTCCGGCAGTGAAAATTTCCGTTATCCGCTTTGCCCTGTCTGCCGTAAGCCGGTTTCCGGTGTCTGGTGGGGCGCACAGATGAATGCGATTTTTGCGGTCACCGGACAGGCGCGAATTTCTGCGGCGCTGACACCACGCAATACCCCCTGCTGCGGGGCGCCGGTCGTTATTCCGGAGATGGATTACGATGAAACCGGTGGTTTCGCGTGTTACGGGCTGACAGTCCGTTATAACAACAGTTTTATTGTCTGCATGGATAACGGGCGTGACGAAATTATCCATCGTGTGAGTGAATGTCTCGGTACACCGGTGCGTCTGGTCTGGGAGTGGATCTGACAGCATTTTTCCGTGTGTTATTAGCCGCAGTAATGGTCCATTAATGGTATTAATTTCACTAATACTGAAATCCCGGTAATATTCATTCCATCCGGCGTGGATTGAATAATTATCGGGATTTTTTGCATGTTATCGACTTATTTTCAGGGGTTATTACTTGGCGCAGCAATGATACTGCCGCTCGGGCCGCAAAACGTATTTGTATTACAGCAGGGGAGCCGTAAACAGTACCATCTGATGAGTGCATTTTTATGCACGCTGAGTGATGTTTTACTGATCACGGCCGGGGTCTTCGGCGGCAGTGCGCTGCTGAGCCAGTCAGTGTGGCTGATGGCATTGGTTACCTGGGGCGGCGTGGCGTTTTTGCTGTGGTACGGCTGGGGGGCACTGCGGGCAGTTTTTACCGCTGATACCGCGCTGACCATGCAGGAACAGGTGGTCCGCAGTCGCTGGCGGGTGATTATGACGCTGGTGGCTGTTACCTGGCTGAATCCGCATGTTTATCTGGACACCTTTGTGGTGCTGGGCAGCATCGGCGGGCAACTCGGTTCTGATATGCGGATCTGGTTCACCGCCGGGGCAGTCTGTGCATCAATATTGTGGTTCTTCGGCCTGGCGCTGCTGGCGGCATGGTTCTCTCCGGTGCTGCAAAAACCGGTTTCACAGCGGATTATCAATCTGTTTGTCGGTTCGGTGATGTGGTATATCGCGATACAATTAGCTTTAAAAGGATTGAATATTTCTTATTAATCCGAAATATTGTTTCGTCAGAGTGTGGTAGTGTTACTAATTCCGGCATAACATTCTGTTATGTGACCGGTTTAAAACAGAAGGAGGATATGTGAAACTGAAATCTCTTGCTCTTGCCGCTATGGTTGCCCTGGGTGGTTACGCGGCAGCTGCTCAGGCAGCGGAAACACCGGCAGGCCCGCATATTTCAACCTCCGGCAGCGCCGTGATCCAGGCTGAGCCTGATATGGCGACACTGTCCATCAATGTGACAGTAAAGGAAAAAGATGCGTCAGCCGCCAAAGCACAGGCAGATAAACGTGTGGCGCAATATTTTGATTTCCTGAAAGCACAGGGAATTGAAAAGAAAGACATTAATGCGGCCAATATCAGTACCAGTCCGGATTATGTCTATGACAAAGAGAAAGAAGAGTCCGTTATCCGTGGTTATAACGCCTCACGCTCTGTGACAGTGAAAGTGCATGACCTGAACAAACTGAACACACTGCTCGACGGTGCGCTGAAAAGCGGGCTGAATGATATCAGTGCCGTTGAGTTCGGGGTGAATAATCCGGAGAAATACCGTGAAGAAGTACGCCAGAAAGCGATTTCTGATGCGATTTCACAAGCCAAATCGGTCGCAAAAGGCTTTGGTACTGAGCTGGGTGCGGTTTACAGCATCGGTTACAACGCACCACAGCCGGTTCCGGTAATGGCGCGTAATAAAATGATGCTGGCCGCCGGCGCACCGGCAGCAGTCTCTGCGGATGAAACCTATGAACAGCAGACTATCGATTTCCGCGACCAGGTGGATGTCGTGTTTGAACTGAAACGTTAAGCCGTTTCAGGCTGCTCCTGCCGTAAGGTCTGACGCCCGTGTTTCAGCAGGGCGTCAGTCACCCGGCGCATGGTGGCACTTTCCGGTGCAAACCGGTGCCAGTACAGCATCCGGCGCTGAAACAGCCCCGGTGTCAGATCCAGTAACTCTCCCCGCTCCAGTTCATCCGCAATCTGCAAATGCGGGATCATACAACAGGCTGAGCTCTGTTTTGCCAGCTGCACAAACGCTTCTGAGGAATTGAGTACGTGGCTCGGCACACTGCCGGGGGCGAGGTCAAAATTAGTCTGTAAAAAGGCCATGTGCATGTCATCGAGATAATCAAACGCCACAGCCGGAGCTTTCAGCAGGGCACTGCGGCTGACACCGTCAGGAAAATAACGGGCGGCAAATTCCGGTGAGGCGACAAAGAGGTAATCCAGCGCGCCAAGTTGATCCGCCAGACATCCGGGCAGCGGACGCGGCTGAATACTGACCGCACCGACCACTTCCCCGCGCCGCAGGCGTTCATGAGTCCGCGATTCATCTTCCACCTGAATATTCAGACGGATAGACAGGTCAGCCAGAACATGACGCAGTGCCGGGAGCAGCCAGGTCGCGAGGCTGTCGGCGTTGACCGCCAGAGAGATCAGCGGCGGCTCAATATTCCCGGCATCATCCCCCAGCCATTCCGCTTCGAGTAATTCCACCTGATGCAGCAGGCCGAGCAGCTTCTGGCCTTCTTCAGTCGGACGCGGCGGCACGGTACGCACCAGCAGCGGCTGCCCGAACAGATTTTCCAGCTGTTTGATGCGCTGCGAAACGGCAGACTGGGTAATACAGAGTTTCTGTGCAGCCCGCTCAAAACCACGTTCACGGATAACAGCGTCCAGCGCCTGCAGGGCACGATAATCCGGTCGTCTCATGGCGGTTTTCTCCTCTTTTTTATAAGTCATTCACAATATGCCACAATTCGCATTCCGGGGGAGAAATAATTGCTATAATTATTGCGGGCTATGCCGGTGGCATAGGATGACGACGAAAAGGCAATAACATGACTCAGGATGAATTAAAAAAAGCGGTTGGCTGGGCAGCATTAGAATTCGTGAAGCCGGGCACCATTGTCGGTGTGGGCACCGGGTCCACCGCATCTCACTTTATTGATGCACTGGCAACCATGAAAGGCCAGATTGACGGCGCGGTATCCAGCTCTGTGGTCTCAACCGAAAAACTGAAAAGCTACGGCATTCCTGTGCTGGACTGCAATGATGTGGACAGCCTGGACGTGTATGTCGACGGCGCGGATGAAATTGACCACCATATGAATATGATCAAAGGCGGTGGCGCAGCACTGACCCGCGAGAAAATCGTGGCAGCTATCGCGAAGAAATTCATTTGTATCGTGGATGAAAGCAAGCGTGTTGATATTCTCGGTAAATTCCCGCTGCCGGTGGAAGTGATCCCGATGGCGCGTTCTTATGTGGCGCGCGAGCTGGTCAAACTCGGTGGTCAGCCGGAATACCGTCAGAATGTGGTAACAGATAACGGTAACGTAATTCTGGATGTCTACAACCTGGAAATCCTGAATCCGGTTGAGCTGGAAAATAAAATCAACGGTATCGCCGGTGTGGTGACCGTTGGTTTATTTGCTAACCGTGGTGCCGACGTGGTGCTGATGGGTACTCAGGATGGCGTAAAAACCATTAAATAAATCAGTACTATATCTGTCATATTCAGATGCTGAATAAGGAACCGGAAACGGTTCCTTTTTTTATTTTTTTAAAATCATAAATTTCGGTGATATATATCACAATTTTGTCTTTGATATGGCCAAAATATCAGCTCTCAGCGGCATTTTTTCATTTTCTCCTGTAAACCTGCCTTTTCCCTGTGACTTGTTCTGTGACTTGTACAGGAGCGTGTATTGCGGAGACGTTATTTTTTGTTATTTTGATGTGAGGACAGGACATTTCGGGAACTTAACAAAAGGCAGGGTCATGGTAAAAGTATCACTGGAAAAAGATAAAATTAAATTTCTGCTATTGGAAGGCGTACACCAGAGTGCGGTAGACAGTCTGAAAGCAGCGGGTTATTCAAATATTGAATATCATAAAGGCGCATTATCCACGGAAGAATTAAAAGAAGCGATCCGTGATGCACGCTTTATCGGTATCCGATCCCGTACCCAACTGACGGAAGAGATTTTTGCCTGTGCGGAAAAACTGGTCGCCGTCGGTTGTTTCTGTATCGGGACTAACCAGGTTGATCTCGATGCAGCGGCAAAACGCGGTATTCCGGTCTTTAACGCGCCATTCTCAAACACCCGTTCCGTGGCTGAGATGGTGCTGGGCCAGTTATTACTGCTGCTGCGCCGTATTCCGGAGGCGAATGCCAAAGCGCATCGCGGTATCTGGGATAAACAGGCGAAAGGCTGCTACGAGGCGCGCGGTAAAAAGCTGGGGATTATCGGTTACGGCCATATCGGGACACAGCTGGGTATCCTGGCGGAATCCATCGGTATGGATGTCTATTTTTACGATATCGAAAACAAACTGCCGCTCGGTAATGCCACTCAGGTGCGCCATCTGTCTGAGCTGCTGAATATGAGTGATGTGGTCAGCCTGCATGTGCCGGAAACGGAATCCACCAAAAATATGATTGGTAAACATGAGTTTGAGCTGATGAAACCTGGGGCAATTTTTATTAACGCCTCACGCGGCACAGTAGTGGATATCCCGGCTCTGAGTCAGGCACTGGCATCAAAACACCTGTCCGGCGCGGCAGTGGATGTGTTCCCGTCTGAACCGGCGGCCAACAATGACCCGGCAGATCCGTTTATTTCAGAGCTGATTGGGTTTGATAATGTCATTCTCACCCCGCATATCGGCGGCTCCACTCAGGAAGCACAGGAAAATATCGGGTTTGAGGTCGGCGGTAAGCTGGCGAAATATTCCGATAACGGCTCGACGCTCTCTGCGGTCAACTTCCCGGAAGTGTCACTGCCGGTGCATGGCCAGAATGCCAACCGTCTGCTGCATATCCACGAAAACCGCCCGGGACTGCTGACCAGCATCAACCAGGTCTTTACTGATCGCGGTATTAATATCGCGGCGCAGTATCTGCGGACGGCGGGTGATCTGGGTTATGTGGTTATCGACATTGTGGCGAATAACAAAGATGAAGCTGACGACGTTCTGCTGCAGTTGAAAGCGCTGCCGGGAACTGTCAGAGCACGTCTGTTGTTCTGAGAGCGGTGATTGCTCTGCGGATAACGGGCAAAAACGAAAAGTCGCGGTAAACACATCCCTGTGCGCTCAGGCGCGTCATCCATGACGCGCATGCTTTTCGTTTCATTTGCCCGTTAACCGCTGTCGCTGTCAGCAGCAGATGGATTATTTATCTAATTGTTTATACTGATTTATTTATGTTCCGGCCACAGCCAGCGACGTGATGGCGTGATCACTTCCGGCAGCGGGACATCCCACTGTGCGGCAGGAAGTTCATCAACCTGCTGACAATCATGTGCCAGCCCCACCGGGTAAAACCCTTTCTTCTGCCAGCCTGTCAGTGTGCGGTCATAAAAACCGCCGCCCATCCCGAGACGCTCTCCTTTTTCATCAAACGCGACCAGCGGAATAAACATAATATCCAGTTCCTGCGGCGGTAATACCTGTGTGACATCCAATGCCGGTTCTGAAATTGAAAATTTGTTTTTAATCAGCGGGGTATCAGGGCGATAAGCAAGGAATAACAGATGATGGCGGCTGAACGGGTGAAGAACAGGTAAAAATACCTGTTTTCCCTGTGACCACAGCCACTCTGTCAGCGGACGGGTATCAATCTCACTATCAAAAGAGAGAAACAGGGCAATATTATTGGCGCGGTGTATATCAGGGTGATGAATGATTTGCTGAACAAGGTCTTGTGCGGCAGTGTTTTGCTGCTGAGGTGTCAGCGCACGGCGCTTATTGCGGATTAACTGACGCAGATGATGCCGCGCTTGTAACAACGGGTCATGAGTCATAGTGAAATCAGCGAAATATCAGGAGATAAAGAAGAGAGAGGTCTCCAAGATGCCGTCGCAGGCTGTAACCCTTGAACCCTTGGTTCAAGGTGAACGCGGTGTTGCTTCCATTAGGCTGCCTGAACGAATCAGGTATGCTCACCGGTGACAAATCACCACATTCTGTCTGTATCAATATCGGCTCAGGGGACTGACCCGCAGACAAACATCTCAGAGAATTTTGTGAACTTCGTGTAACGTTGTTCTTAAACTCATTGTATGAAATCGGGCAGATATTGCAACCTAATTTCGAAATTTTTTTTGTCTAGTGACTGATTTCTAAACAATTTTATTCAATAGGTGTTACCTGGCGCTCAGTGATTCGGGTTTGGTCATGCAGCGCCTGCTCGATAGTCTGCTGTAACAGTTTTATCTTTTGTTCCATGTTATAGGCATAATCGCGCGTTTTCAATTTTTCTTGTGCCAGTTCGTGACAGATGTTTAACGCGACGATAAAAACGAGCTGTTCTGTGTTGGACACCCGGCTGCGTTCTTTCAGGTCCTGTAACCGTTGTTCAAGCTCCGCAGCAGAAGCGAGCAGAGCTTCTCTTTGTTCCGGTGGACAATTAACGCGCATGGAACGCCCGAATATCTGGATATCAACGGGTTGTGCAGACATGAAATCTTCCTTTGGTTCTGCAACAGGATATTATCCTGTGTGACGTGAATTGTGTACGTTATAGCAGCAGGCCGCAGCCCTTATCTGGTACAGCGGCGCCTCTTGATGGTAGCATATCATGAACTGAAACCCGACTGGTGAGCAAAATAATGACCCCGGATAAAACACTGCCCGATTTTAAAACACTTGATGAACTTTTGCGTCAGCAGGCCGTCGCCATGACCGCGTCAGAGATGCACGGCCTGATCACGGGTCTGCTCTGCGGCGGTAACACAGATGACAGCTGGCTGGCACTGATCCACGACCTGACCAACGAAGGCATGGCGTTTTCACAGGTTCTGGCACAGCCGCTGCGTGCTCTCTTTAATACCACATTTGAACTGCTTGATGATACCGAATGTCAGTTTAATTTACTGCTGCCGGATGATGAAGCGGGTGTGTTTGCCCGGGCTGATGAGCTGGCCGGCTGGGTCAATCACTTCTTATTAGGTCTGGGTGTGGCGGATCCGAAATTCAGTGATCGCAAGGAAGTAAAAGAAATTGTGACTGATCTGCGGGAAATCGGCATGCTGGGCTATGATGAGGCAGAAGATGCCGAAGAGCTGGATGACGCGCTGGAAGAAGTGATCGAGTATGTCCGCGTTGCGGTACAGCTGTGCTATATCTCGCTGGCGAAGCCGCGCAGCGCACAAAAGGCTGATGCGCCGGAACAGAAACCGACATTACACTGATATATCTGAATCTGTCCGCAGCAGATAATCTGCGGCACACTGAACCATCAGATTCCTGAATCATCACACAGTACAAGGAAAGAGGGTATGAATAAACAAGAATTTATCTCACGCCGTCAGGCATTGCTGGAAAAAATGGCACCGGCCAGCGCGGCGGTTTTCTTTGCGGCACCTCCGGCACAGCGCAATGCGGACAGTGAGTATCCCTACCGCCAGCACAGTGATTTTCTCTACCTGACCGGCTTCAGTGAGCCGGAAGCCGTACTGGTACTGATTAAAAGTGATGAAACCCATAACCACAGTGTTTTGTTTAACCGGGTTCGTGATCTGACGGCGGAAATCTGGTTCGGCCGCCGTCTCGGCCAGGATGCTGCGCCCGAAAAACTGGGTGTTGACCGCGCACTGCCGTTTGATGAAATCAACGAACAGCTCTGCCAGCTGCTTAACGGCCTCGACACTCTCTATTTCGCTCAGGGCGAAATGGCGTATGCAGATACTATCGTCTTTAATGCCCTCGATACACTGCGCCGCGGCAGCCGCCGTAACCTTTCCGCGCCGGGCACGATTATTGACTGGCGGCCGATTGTCCACGAAATGCGTCTGTTTAAATCCCCGGCGGAGCTGGACATCATGCGCCGTGCCGGGAAGGTCAGCGCACTGGCACACACCCGCGCGATGGAAAAATGCCGTCCGGGCATGTACGAATACCAGTTACAGGGCGAAATCGAACACGAGTTTATCAGTAACGGCGCGCGTTTCCCGTCCTATAACACCATTGTCGGCAGCGGTGAGAACGGCTGCATTCTGCACTACACCGAAAACGAATGCCGGATGAAAGACGGCGATTTGGTGCTGATCGACGCCGGATGTGAAATTGAGGGTTATGCCGGGGATATTACCCGTACCTTCCCGGTGAACGGCAAATTCAGCAAAGAGCAGCGTGAAATCTATGACCTGGTGCTGGAAACCCTGGATGTCTCCCTTGAACTCTACCGCCCGGGGACTTCTATTGCAGAAGTGACAGATCGCGTGGTGGAAATCATGACGGAAGGGCTGGTAAAACTCGGCTTACTGACCGGGGATGTTCCGCATTTGATCGAGACCAAAGCATACCGCGCATTTTTCATGCATAGTCTCAGCCACTGGTTAGGACTGGATGTACATGATGTCGGCCATTACGGCACAGAACGTGACCGCATCCTGGAGCCGGGCATGGTACTGACTATCGAACCGGGGCTGTATATTGCGCCGGATGCGGATGTGCCGGAGGCATATCGCGGCATTGGTGTCCGTATTGAGGATGATATTGTCATCACGGCGGACGGCAACGAAAACCTGACCGCGTCAGTGGTCAAAACCGCAGATGAAATTGAAGCGCTGATGGCGCAGGCAAAACAGGCTGAATAATTAATGAGTGTGATAATCACCGGGGGCGGAATGACCGGCGCAACACTGGCGCTGGCACTTTCCCGCCTCAGTCACGGCAGGCTTCCCGTTGCACTGGCGGAAGCCAGATTACCGGATGACCATCATCCGGGGTTTGATGCGCGGGCGATTGCCCTGGCGTACGGTACCTGTCAGCGGCTGGAGAAAATCGGGCTGTGGTCCGCCCTGAAAGCGCATGCGGCGCCGATTACCCGGGTGCATGTGTCTGATCAGGGGCATACCGGCTGTGTGAATATTACCGCCGGTGATTATGATATTGATGCGCTCGGACAGGTGATTGAGCTGTATGATGCCGGGCAAACCCTGTTTGCCGAACTGGCAAAAGCCGAAAATGTTACTCTGTATTGTCCGGACAGTGTAAAAAGCATTACCCGCACGATGGATTCAGTCAGTGTTCAGCTGGAGAGCGGCAAAACACTGAACGGCCAGGCTCTGATTGCGGCGGACGGCAGTCACTCTGCGGTCGCGCAACAATGCGGTATGCAGTGGAGTGACACCCCGTATGAGCAGGTGGCGGTGATCGCCAATGTGATGACAGAACTGGATCCGCAGGGGCGGGCGTTTGAGCGTTTCACCCCGCAGGGGCCGCTGGCCATGCTGCCGATGACAGAAGGGCGCAGTTCGCTGGTCTGGTGTCACCGTGCAGAGCATGCGGAAGCCGTGCGTGAATGGGATGATGAGACTTTCTGCCGCGAATTGCAGAAAGCCTTCGGCTGGCAACTGGGCAAAATTGTCACTGCCGGTGCCCGTCACTGTTATCCGCTGACTCTGAGTGCCGCGCACTCTCAGATTTCCCACCGCCTGGCGCTGGTGGGTAACGCCTCGCAGACACTCCATCCGATCGCCGGCCAGGGTTTTAACCTGGGAATACGTGACGTGATGGCACTGGCGGAGGTTATCAGTCAGGCGTTTTTATCACAGGAAGATATTGGTCAGTACCGTGTGCTGATGCAATATCATGCCGCCCGTGAGGCTGACCGGCAGGCGACAATGACCCTGACCGACAGCCTGGTGCGCCTTTTCTCCAACAGTTGCTTCCCGCTGGCCGCCGGACGGAATGCCGGTCTGATGGCAATGGAAATGCTGCCGTTTCTGCGCAACCGGCTGGCAAAACAGACTCTCGGCTGGGTCGCGCAGCCGCTTAACACCGCCACGGAAAGAGGATAAACAATGCAGTCATATGATGTGGTAATTGCCGGTGGCGGCATGGTCGGGCTGGCACTGGCCTGTGGTCTGCACGGCTGCGGGCTGCGTATCGCCGTGATTGAAAAGCAGGCGCCGGATACCCGTTTTGATCCGCAGGCGCCGTTTGCTGTCCGGGTCTCCGCCATCAACAGTGCCAGTGAGCGCTTACTGGGGCGACTGGGTGTCTGGCAGGATATTCTGGCAAAACGCGCGGCACCGTATCAGGGCATGGAAGTGTGGGATAACGACAGCTTTGGCCGTATTGCGTTCAGTGCGGCGGAAGCCCATTGTGAACACCTTGGTCATATCATTGAGAACGATGTGATCCGCAACGCGCTCTGGGAGCGGGTGCAAAAGCTGTCTGATGTAACACTGCTCACCGGTACGCAAATCCGTCAGGTGGTGTGGGGCGAAAACGATGCCTTTATCACCCTGGAAAATGACGATATGCTCACGACCCGCTTAGTGGCCGGGGCAGACGGTGCAAATTCCTGGCTGCGTCAGCATGCGGATATCCCGGTTTCGTTTTGGGATTATGAGCATCACGCGCTGGTCGCCACCATCCGCACAGAACTGCCGCATGAGAATGTGGCGCGTCAGGTTTTCCACGGCGACGGCATTCTGGCATTTCTGCCGCTGCCGGATGCACATCACTGCTCAATTGTCTGGTCTCTGCCCGGACTGACAGCACAGCACTGTCTGGATCTGGATGATGCTGCGTTTAACCATAAACTGGCAGCGGCGTTTGATCTGCGCCTCGGGCTGTGTGAAGTGGTCAGTGAGCGGCGGGCAATCCCGCTGACCGGACGTTATGCCCGTCAGTTCGCCGCGCCGCGTCTGGCGCTGCTGGGCGATGCGGCTCACACCATTCATCCGCTGGCCGGACAGGGTGTTAACCTCGGTTTTATGGATGTGGCAGAGCTGATTGGCGAAATCCGCCGTCTGACGGCTGAAGGCAAAGATATCGGTAACTATTTCTGGCTGCGCCGTTTTGAGCGCCGCCGCAAGCAGAGTGCCGCAATGATGCTGGCCGGGATGCAGGGTTTCCGTGACCTGTTCGACGGCAGCAATCCGGTGAAAAAACTGGTCCGTGATGTCGGTCTGGTGCTGGCAGACACACTGCCGGGCGTCAAACCGGTGCTGCTGCGCCATGCCCGCGGACTGAGTGATATGCCGGACTGGCTGCGTGAACCGAAGCCGGCATCAGCTGAAAAAATCTAATTTAAGGGCTTTTTTCACATTAGTTTTATTCATAATGCACTAAAAATTAACCGGTCGATCCGGCCGGTGTTTTAGTGCATTCCCGCCGCTTAATTCAAAACTATCACCTGTTAATGCTTTTTTGCGCCTCAGGGCTCAGAATGGCAGATGAAAAATCTGCATACTGACGGCTCGTATTTTTCCGTCCGCGTACACGGTCACAATTTTTTCTTATGGTTACGTTTGTGATTCGGTGATAACGTCAGGAAAAGGGTATCGTTTGCGCGGTACACGCTGCGCACTATGTCTGACTGAAAGGGGATAGAATGGCACAACACACACCACTGTCCGGTGAGCACGTTGCCTGCGGGGCAAAAATGGTGGATTTCCACGGCTGGATGATGCCGCTGCACTACGGCTCCCAGATCGAAGAGCACCACAATGTCCGCAATGACGCCGGTATGTTCGATGTTTCCCATATGACAATCGTGGACTTTCATGGTCCGCAATGTCAGCAGTTCCTCCGTTATCTTCTCGCCAACGATGTGGCAAAACTCACCGAAAAAGGCAAAGCACTGTATACCGGGATGCTCAATGCGTCCGGCGGTGTGATCGACGATCTTATCGTCTATTACTTTGCGGATGATTTTTACCGGCTGGTGGTGAACTCCGCCACCCGTGAAAAAGATCTGGCGTGGATTGACGAACATCGCAAAAACTTTGCGGCTGAGATGACAGTCCGTGATGATTTGGCGATGATTGCTGTTCAGGGGCCGCATGCCAAAGAAAAAGTTGCGACACTGCTGAGTGCGGAACAAAAAGCCGCCGTCGCCGGGATGAAACCGTTTTACGGCGTGCAGAGCGGCGATTATTTCATTGCCACTACCGGGTACACCGGCGAGGAAGGTTATGAAATCGCGCTGCCCGCAGAGCAGGCTGCTGACCTGTGGAAAAAACTGCTGGCCGCTGGGGTGAAACCTGCCGGGTTAGGGGCACGGGATACTTTACGCCTCGAAGCAGGCATGAATCTTTACAGCCAGGAGATGGACGAAACCATCAATCCGCTGGCCGCAAATATGGGCTGGACCATTGCCTGGCAGCCGGAAGACCGGAAATTTATCGGCCGTGAGGCACTGGAAAAATTCCGCCGCGACGGCACTGAAAAACAGGTCGGTCTGGTGATGCGCGAAAAAGGCGTACTGCGGGCCGGAATGGAAGTCCGCTTTACTGATGAGCTCGGCAAATTACAGACCGGCGTTATCACCAGCGGAACCTTCTCCCCGTCACTGGGATTCAGTATCGCGCTGGCCCGCGTCCCGCAGGGGATCGGCAATACCGCTATTGTACAGGTGCGCAACCGTGAAGTGCCTGTTGAGGTCGTGAAACCGGGATTTGTCCGTAACGGCAAAGCACTGGTCTGAACATCCGTATTTTATTGTTAAATTTTGAGAAACCCGATAACAGGAGCCGTTGGCGATGAGTAATATACCTGAGAATCTGAAATATACAGAAGATCACGAGTGGGTTCGCCATGAGAGTGGTGATGAGTATGTGGCAGGGATCACTGACTACGCGCAGGAACTGCTGGGCGATGTGGTTTTTGTTGAATTACCGGAAGTGGGTGATGAAATCACGTTTGGTGAGGCATTCGGTACCGTTGAGTCGGTAAAAGCGGCATCTGACCTGTATGCGCCGGTGACCGGCACCGTTATCGCCGTGAACGAAGCACTGGAAGACAGCCCGGAACTGGTAAACAGCGAGCCGTATGAAGGCGGCTGGATGATCCGTATTAAAATCACGGATCCGGATGAGTTTGCCGGTCTGATGGACGCAGCCAAATACGCAGAACTGCAGGCTGAAGAAGAAGACTGACGGATTGCGGAACCCTGTTTGTAAGTAAACAGGGTTTTTTTTCGGGTTTTTATTGAATCAGACAATGTCAGGAACCGGAGAACAATGACTCAAACTTTAACGCAGCTTGAAAACCGGGGTGAATTTGTCCGCCGTCATATCGGCGCATCCCCTGAACAACAGCAGCATATGCTGAAAACGGTCGGTGCGGCATCACTTGAAGATCTCACCCGCCATATTGTCCCTGATGATATTCAGCTGGATATCCCGCCTGCCGTGGGCGAAGGGGCAACCGAACAGGATGCGCTGGCAGAACTGAAAATCATTGCCGGGCTGAATCAGCAATTTACCTCTTACATCGGCCAGGGCTATGCACCGACCATTCTGCCGCCGGTAATTTTACGCAATCTGCTGGAAAATCCGGGCTGGTATACCGCGTACACGCCGTATCAGCCGGAAATCTCCCAGGGCCGCCTGGAAGCACTGCTGAATTTCCAGCAGGTGACTATCGACCTGACCGGTCTGGAGCTGGCATCCGCCTCACTGCTGGATGAAGCGACCGCTGCGGCGGAAGCGATGGCGATGGCAAAACGCGTCAGCAAAAAGAAAAATGCCAACCGCTTTTTCATTGCGGATGATGTGCATCCGCAAACCCTGGATGTGATCCGCACCCGCGCTGAATATTTCGGTTTTGAACTGATAATCGATAGTGCGGAAAAAGCCCTTGATTACGATGATGTGTTCGGTGTGCTGTTGCAGCAGACCGGCACCGGCGGGCAGATCCATGACTACCGTGACCTACTGGCACAGTTACATCAGCGTCAGGTGATCACCAGTGTGGCAGCCGATATTATGGCGCTGGTTCTGCTGGAAGCACCGGGTAAACAGGGCGCGGATATCGTCTTCGGCTCAGCCCAGCGTTTTGGTGTGCCGATGGGCTACGGCGGCCCTCATGCTGCCTTCTTTGCCTGCCGTGATGCTTACAAACGTGCGATGCCGGGCCGTCTTATCGGGGTATCCATTGATGCCGCCGGTAACCGTGCTCTGCGTCTGGCGCTGCAAACCCGCGAACAGCATATCCGCCGTGAAAAAGCGAACTCCAATATCTGTACCTCTCAGGTTCTGCTGGCAAATATCGCCGGGATGTATGCGGTCTACCACGGGCCGGAAGGTCTGAAACGGATTGCCGGCCGCATTCACCGCCTGACCGATATTCTGGCGAAAGCGCTGACAGATGCAGGTCTGCGTCTGCGTAACACCACCTGGTTTGATACTCTGACGATTGAAGTGCAGGACAAAGCTGCCGTTCTGGCCCGTGCCAAAGCGGCGCGTATCAACCTGCGTACCGATCTGCCGGGTGCCGTTGCGGTCACCCTGAGCGAAACCACGCAGCGTGAATGCCTGGAAAATCTGTACGCGGTACTGACCGGACAGGAAGCACAGTGGGATATTGATGCACTCGATGCACAGGTTGCCGCTTCTTCTGAATCCATTCCTGCCGCGCTGCGCCGCGAAGGGGAGATTCTGAAGCATCCGAACTTCCGCCGCTATCACAGCGAAACGGATATGATGCGCTATCTGCACAGTCTGGCCCGCAAAGACCTGGCGCTGGATCAGGCGATGATCCCGCTCGGCTCCTGCACCATGAAACTGAATGCGGCTGCGGAGATGATCCCGATAACCTGGCCGGAATTCGGTAATATGCATCCGTTCTGCCCGCCGGAGCAGGCTCAGGGCTATCATGTGATGATAGAACAGCTCTCCCGCTGGCTGGTGCTGCTGACCGGTTATGACGCCATGTGCATGCAGCCGAACTCCGGCGCACAGGGGGAATACGCCGGGCTGGTGACTATCCGCCGCTATCAGGAAAGCAAAGGTGAAGGGCACCGCACTATCTGTCTGATCCCGCAGTCTGCTCACGGCACTAACCCGGCCTCAGCCAATATGGCGGGAATGGAAGTCGTGGTGGTGGCCTGTGATGAAGACGGTAACATTGATCTGGCGGATTTACGGGCGAAAGCAGAACAGCACAGTGAAAATCTGTCCTGTGTGATGATCACCTATCCGTCCACCCACGGGGTGTATGAAGAGGGTGTGCGTGAAGTCTGTGATATCATTCATGAATTCGGCGGCCAGGTGTATCTGGACGGCGCGAACATGAACGCACAGGTCGGTGTGACTACACCGGGCTTCATCGGCGCGGATGTTTCTCACCTTAACCTGCACAAAACCTTCAGTATTCCGCACGGCGGCGGCGGACCGGGCATGGGGCCGATTGGTGTGAAAAAACACCTCGCACCGTTTGTGCCGGGACACACCATCGTTACCTCTGAGCTGCTGACCTCTCAGGGCGCAGTATCCGCCGCACCGTTCGGCAGTGCCTCCATTCTGCCGATCAGCTGGATGTATATCCGCATGATGGGTGCTCAGGGACTACGTCAGGCCAGCCAGGTGGCGATCCTCAATGCCAACTATATCGCAGCACGGCTGAAATCCGCTTACGATGTGCTTTATACCGGCCGTAACGGCTATGTGGCGCATGAATGTATTCTGGATATCCGTCCGCTGAAAGCGAAGTTTGGTATTACGGAGATGGATATTGCCAAGCGTCTGATTGACTACGGTTTCCATGCACCGACTATGTCTTTCCCGGTCGGCGGCACACTGATGGTTGAGCCGACAGAGTCCGAAAGCCAGACGGAGCTGGATCGCTTTATTGATGCGATGCTGGGTATCCGTGCGGAAATGGAGCGGGTCGGCAGTGGTGAGTGGACAGCGGAAGATAACCCTCTGGTGAATGCCCCGCATATCCAGACTGAACTGGCAGCGGAGTGGTCACACCCGTACAGCCGTGAAGTGGCGGTATTCCCGACTCAATCCACCCGTGACAACAAATACTGGCCGACGGTTAAACGGCTGGATGATGTCTACGGTGACCGTCACCTTCAGTGCTCCTGTGCACCGATGAGTGATTACGAGTAAACGGTAAACGATAAAGAAAAGGCCGGTTGTGGTAACACAACCGGCCTTTTTTATCAGTGCAGCCAGCCTTTCTGCTTCGCGGTATCCAGTTCGGCACGTAACCACGCCCAGAATGCCGGATGCACATCCGCAATAAATTTCGTGCGGTCAATTACCTGTTCCAGTGAAATATTGTTTTCCACCCAGCTCTGACCATTGTTGTGCAGATTCATCAGCACCGGCATCACGCGGTCGATCATATTGGCGATACGGGCTTCGCGGGTCTCTGCGGCGTCATACTCATTCCACAGCGCCTGAAACTCATCCGCCTGCGGCTGCGGCAGCAGGCCGAAAATCCGTTTTGCGGCAGCCACTTCTTTTTCCGCAATCGCTTCGCGGGCGGCCAGATCAAAGACCAGCACGTCCCCGGCGTCAATTTCCACCACATCATGCAGCAGTGCCATTTTCAGGATCCGCAGCATATCCGCATCTTCAACATACGGCGCAAACGCCATTGCTGTCATGGCAAAATGCCAGCTGTGTTCAGCGGAGTTTTCCTGACGTTCATTGTTCAGCAGGCGGGTTTTGCGGTAAACGCTTTTGAGCTTATCCAGCTCCATAACAAAGGTGATTAACTGAGAAAAAGGAATGACTTCCTGTGCGGGAACAGCTGATGACATAACAACCTCAATACGGATTTATACAGAATACCTCCGGGCGCAGAGACAGGGTATCTCTGCGCCCGGGGATGACGGGAAATCAGGCTTCTTCAGTAAAGGAGTACGGCAGCGGGAAAAGGCTCAGGCGGCTTTCTTCATCTTCACGGATACGGAAGACAGCATCTTCCTCCGTATCATTATTCATCACAATCTGCACCAGAACGCGGTCATCGCTCAGGCGGACAGCCGCGAGAATGGTACCGGTGCGGCGCCAGTTTTCACCCAGTTGGCGTTCAGCATCATCACCGGCGACCGGCACATGGCGGCTGTGACCAATCAGTGTGAACATGGCGCGTTTGTTGGCACCGCGGAATTTGGCGCGGGCGACCATTTCCTGGCCGGTATAACAGCCTTTCTTAAAGCAGATACCCCGGGGAAGGGATTGCAGATTTGTTGCCTGCGGCAGAAATTCACCGACGGTTGCCGCATCAATTACGGCGTAACCAGCTTCAATATCCAGTGCGGTCCACTGAGTGTCAGACGCGTCCGGCAGAGACAGGGCATCAGATAAAGCACCGGCCTGTTCAGCGGTTTGGATCAGAATAAAACGCCCCTGCGGCAGCGGCAGATACAGCAGCGTGGTGTCATCGCTGCTGACAACCTGAGTGTCCGCATCCGGAACTGTGCTGAAATGTGCCAGTAAGACTTCTGCCGCACCGTGACCGGCGATCCCGGTCAGGACAGCACTATCATCAGCGGCAATCGTCACTTTGGAAAATACCGCGTATTTTTTCAGTTCCGCGAGCTGGGTATCCAGCGCACTGCGGCGGATAAGGTAGGCGTAACCGTCTTTATAATGAAACAGACGCAGATCACTCCACATCTTCCCTTTGGCATCACAATGGGCACACAGCACATGCTGATCATCAGCCATAGCGTCGATATCAGCGGTGACCTGTCCCTGAAGATACTTCTGACTATCCGGGCCGGTGATGGTCACCAGCGCCAGATCGCTGAGGGAAATGCGTGTCAGGGGGAGAGAATCACTCAGTTGCGGGAGTAATGTATTTGTTTCTGTGTTCATGATGTTTTACCTGTCCGGAGAGCTGTGCAATGTATGGTAAAAGAGATAACAGACATTGCAAGAGAATATTATTGACCCTTTGTGTGATGCGGTACGTGCGGAGTGACAATGAAATCCTCAGTTGCGGATTTCATTTATTTTTCCGCCTGAGACGCATTTTTCTCCGGCATGTGCGGCAGACGATTTTCTTTATTGTCAGGGCTTGGTAGGCTACGCTGGTATCATCAGTTATGTTTACCGGTCTGATAAACCGCTTCTTATAAAAAGGATATACCGGTGTTAGATATTGAAAATAAAGCCCGCATCCACTGGGCCTGCCGTCGCGGCATGCGGGAGCTGGATATTGCGATTATGCCGTTTTTTCAGCATGAATATGACACGCTGACCGATGCTCAGAAACAGGATTTTGTGCAGTTGCTGAACTGCCCGGACCCGGATCTGTTTAACTGGCTGATGAATAAAGGCCGTCCGGATGATGAGGCGCTGTATCAGATAATCCGGCTGATTCAGGAACGTAATCAGGCACGGATGGCAGCACAGAACGCAGCGTATTATCCGGACTGAGCGGCAGAAAAAGTCATAACCGGTCACAGTTATTTCATAGGAAACCGGGAAGGAATGCCGTATATTTTCCGGCTGACGGACGCGGGATAACCGGGTT
This sequence comes from Morganella sp. HMSC11D09, assembly GCF_001807955.1. Lineage (NCBI taxonomy): Bacteria > Pseudomonadati > Pseudomonadota > Gammaproteobacteria > Enterobacterales > Morganellaceae > Morganella > Morganella sp. HMSC11D09. The sequence continues at coordinate 64,142 of NZ_KV791684.1, read as the reverse complement.
CTCAGCCGGACAGCGGGTGCTGTCATTATGTCAGGATACAGAGGGGGCAGACCGGTGGTTTTATGGAAATCAGTATTACGTGTCTCATTTAATACTCAGGTCTTCTCAACACTGATTTACGGTGTGCTGGCGCTGAGTGTATTATTTGCGCCCTGGCCCGGCAGAACCTCATTTATCTGGCTGCCGCTGACATTGCTGCTGATCGCAGGCTGGGGGCGGACACAGTATAAAATCAGCAAACGCGCCGGTCCCGCCAGTCTGCAGAATCAAAACCGGATTTTATGGCGTAAAAGCGAGTGGGAGATCACTAAACCGCCATATATTACCCGGCTGGGTATCCGTCTGCATCTGCGCTCACTGACCTCCGGGCGGCAGAAATACCTGTGGATAGCCTCTGACAGTGTCCCGAAAGAGGCATGGAGCAGCCTTAATCAGCTGCTTTTACAGTACCCGGATATCTGATCGGCCTACAGCAGTTCCTGAACTTCCTCAAGTACCTGCATACACCATGTGGCGATGCGCTCTTCGCTTTCGTCATACTGATTGACATCATCAAGTGCCAGGCCGACAAAGTGTTTGCCGTCCGGGGTCAGGGCTTTCGGGCTGGTGAAGGTATAACCGTCCACCGGCCAGTAACCGGCAAATTTTACCCCGGATGATTGCAGCTGCTGATGCAGATAGCCCAGTGCGTCCAGGAACCAGTCGCTGTAATCCACCTGATCACCCATGCCGTACATAGCGACAATTTTTCCCGATAAATCAAGCTGCGGCAGTTGCTCCCACACCGCCAGCCAGTCTTCCTGGATTTCACCGAAATCCCAGGTCGGAATGCCGAGGATCAGCACCGGGTAGCTTTCCATCAGTTGCAGATCTGTCTCTTTCACATCATGGAGTTCAACGAGATCATCACCTAAAATATCACGGATTTTTTCAGCTGCCATTTCGGTATAGCAGGTGCTGGAACCATAAAAAAGACCAATTTTCATCTGTTTATTCTGCTGTGTATCGGGTAAAAAATGAAAGCCCGCCGCCTCTGTGCGCTGCTTTCATCACAGGATTACGGTATTGTAACAGAAGATAAGTTAATTCTGACACGGGAATTCAAACGGGAGGTCAGCGGTGAAGGACGCCGTACAACACAGCGAAAGTGATGCACTGACAGAGCAGTTTCTTGATACTATCTGGCTGGAACAGAATTTATCGGAAAACACCCTGGCATCCTATCGCCTGGATTTACAGGCACTGGCGGACTGGCTGGCGCCGCAGGATCTGGACTGGTTATCGCTGACCACCCTTGATTTGCAGGCTTTTCTGGCCGGCCGGCTGGATCGCGGTTACAAAGCTACCAGTTCGGCGCGGATGCTCAGCTCGCTGCGCCGGTTTTTCCAGTATTGCTACCGTGAAAAACTGCGGACGGATGACCCGACTATTCAGCTGGCGGCACCCAAACTGCCCGCCCGGCTGCCGAAAGATTTGAGCGAAAGCCAGGTGGATGACCTGCTTGCGGCTCCGGATGTTACCGATCCGCTTGAACTGCGCGATAAAGCCATGCTGGAAGTGCTTTATGCCTGCGGACTGCGCGTGACAGAGCTGGTGTCACTGTCGCTGCCGGATGTCAGTCTGCGCCAGGGCGTGATCCGTGTGATCGGTAAAGGTAATAAAGAGCGTCTGGTGCCGATGGGGGAAGAAGCGGTGTACTGGCTGGAGGTTTATCTGGCACAGGCCAGACCGTCACTGCTGAACGGACAGGCTGCGGACGTGCTGTTCCCGAGCAAACTCGGGCGGCAGATGACGCGGCAGACATTCTGGCACCGCATCAAACACTATGCGGTCGTAGCCGGGATTGCGACTGAAAAACTCTCGCCCCATGTGCTGCGCCATGCCTTTGCCACGCATCTGCTCAATCACGGGGCGGATCTGCGGGTGGTGCAGATGCTGCTGGGGCACAGTGATTTATCCACCACACAAATTTATACCCATGTCGCGACGGAGCGGTTACGCACGCTGCACCAGCAGCACCATCCGCGCGGCTGATAAGGAAACAGTATGCTGAAAATTGTATCATCCGCACTGGCGCTTCTGCTTGTGTTCAGTCACGGCGCGGTTGCCGGTGAAAGCGAAATCAAAGCGGCACTGGGCAAAATGGATATGACCGCCACCATGATCCGCCCGTCACCGGTGCCGGGTGTCTCGGCGGTAGCCACCCCGCAGGGTGTTTTTTATATCAGCGATGACGGCCGTTATCTGCTGCAGGGGCCGATGTTTGATATGAGCGGCAAAACCCCGAAAAATATCACCAATAATGTGCTGCTGGATGAGCTGAACAGCCTGGAAAATGAGATGATCATTTATAAATCTCAGCGCGGCAGCCACGTTATTACTGTCTTTACGGATATCACCTGTCCGTACTGCCTGAAGTTACATAATGAAAATAAGGCGCTGAATGATAAAGGCATTACGGTCCGTTATCTGGCGTTTCCGCGCAAAGGGCCGGATTCAGCTGTCGGCCGGGAAATGCAGTCAGTCTGGTGTAACGGGTTCAAAACCAAAGCGCTGGATAACGCGTTCCGTAATGAACCTATCCCGCAGATAGACAGCTGTAACATTGATATCAGTAAACACTATAATCTCGGCCTGAAATTCGGCATCACCGGCACTCCGGCGATTGTCCTTGAGGACGGAACGCTGATTGCCGGTTACCTGTCAGCGGATAAAATTGCTGAATTAGTAAATAAATAATTAATAGTATAATCAGGTTGTTATGATAAAAACAGAACTCCGCCGCCGTGATGCGGGGGATTATACAGCACTGCTTTCTCCCGATCGCCCCGAACTGTTATGCCGTCTGTATGCTGCCAGAGGAATTACCTCTGCGGAGCAACTGGAGCGCGGTGCACGCGGGCTGCTTAATTACGGTCAGCTTAACGGCATTGACCAGGCCGTTGTACTGCTGAAAGAAGCACTGCACCAGAATCAGCGGATTGTGATTGTCGGCGATTTTGATGCTGACGGCGCAACCAGCACTGCACTATCAGTCCGCGCACTGCGCCGGATGGGGTTCCGGCAGGTGGATTTCCTTGTCCCCAACCGTTTTGAGGACGGCTACGGGCTCAGCGCTCAGGTGACAGAGCAGGCCCGCCGCAAAGGGGCGGAACTGATTATGACAGTGGATAACGGCATTTCCTCCCATGACGGCGTGGCTGCCGCTCATGCTGCCGGGATCCGCGTGATTGTGACTGACCACCATCTGCCGGGAGAGATTCTGCCGCCGGCGGAAGCGATTATTAACCCGAACCTGGCAGACTGCGGATTTCTCTCCAAATCCCTCGCCGGTGTCGGCGTAACCTTTTATCTGATGTCCGCGCTGCGGGCATCACTGCGGGCGGACGACTGGTTCGCACAACAGAATATTGCCGAGCCGAACCTGGCTGAACTGCTTGACCTGGTCGCACTGGGCACAGTGGCAGACGTGGTGCCGCTTGATCAGAACAACCGTATCCTTGTGCATCAGGGGCTGAACCGCATCCGTGCCGGACGCTGCTGTGCCGGGATCACCGCGCTGCTGGAGATCTCCAAACGGCAGGCTCCCGCACTGGTGGCGAGTGACCTGGGTTTTGCGCTCGGGCCGCGTCTGAATGCGGCGGGCAGACTGGATGATATGTCAGTCGGTGTTGAACTGCTGCTGACGGATGATATGGCGAAAGCACGCATGCTGGCACATGAACTGGATGGCCTGAACCAGACCCGGCGCGAAATAGAGCAGGGAATGCAGCAGGAGGCCCTGACACTGTTCAGCAAAATTGAGCACAGCACCACGGAAATACCGTCAGGGATAGCTCTGTATCACCCTGAATGGCATCAGGGCGTGGTCGGTATTCTCGCCTCGCGTATCAAAGAGCGTTATCACCGTCCGGTGATTGCCTTTGCTCCTTGCGGTGATGGTCTGCTGAAAGGCTCCGGGCGCTCGGTAAGCGGCCTGCATCTGCGGGATGTGCTCGAGCGGCTTGATACGCTCAATCCGGGAATGATGGCCGCATTCGGCGGCCATGCGATGGCGGCCGGGCTTTCTCTGCCGGAATCGTATTTCCCTGATTTTCAGCATAAATTTGCCGCGCTGGTGGATGATATGATTGACCCCGGCTTGCTGCACGGGGTTATCTGGAGCGACGGCGTGCTGTCACCGCAGGATATGACACTGGAAACCGCTGGTTTGCTGCGTGAAGGCGGGCCGTGGGGGCAGGGGTTCCCGGAGCCGTTGTTTGACGGCACATTCCGGCTGCTGCAACAGCGCATCGTCGGCGAAAAACATCTGAAAGTGATGATTGAACCGGAAGGCGGCGGTCCGCTGCTCGACGGAATCGCCTTTAATGTGGATGTAAATTACTGGCCGGACAACAGTGTGCAGCGGGTTCGTCTCGCGTATAAACTGGATGTGAATGAGTTTCGCGGACAGCGCAGTGTGCAGTTACTGATAGAACATATCTGGCAGGATTAATTTTAGTCCGAAAGGGTTTTGCGGTGCTGTCATGATGAGCGGATTTTCGCTACAATGTGCAGTTCTCACATTATTACCTGACAATCAACAAAAGATAAAAAGACATGTTTGAAATTAACCCGGTAAAAAATCAGATCCAGGATTTGACTGAGCGTACTTCGGTGCTTCGGGGGTATCTTTGACTACGATGCCAAGAAAGAGCGCTTAGAAGAAGTTAACGCCGAGCTGGAACAGCCTGACGTCTGGAACGAACCTGAACGTGCCCAGGCACTCGGTAAGGAACGCGCCTCTCTGGAAGCCATCGTGGAAACCATTGATGACCTTGACCAGGGGCTTGAGGATGTCAGCGGTCTGCTGGAACTCGCCGTCGAAGCGGATGACGAAGAGACCTTTAACGAAGCGGTTGAAGAGCTGAAGGGACTGGAAGACAAACTCGGTCAGCTGGAATTCCGCCGGATGTTCTCCGGTGAATATGACAGCGCTGATTGCTACCTTGATCTCCAGGCCGGTTCCGGTGGTACAGAAGCTCAGGACTGGGCAAGCATGCTGCTGCGTATGTATCTGCGCTGGGCAGAAAGCCGCGGCTTTAAAACCGAAATTATTGAAGAATCTGACGGCGACGTGGCCGGTCTGAAATCGGCAACGGTTAAGATCATGGGCGAATACGCCTACGGCTGGCTGCGCACCGAAACCGGCGTTCACCGCCTGGTGCGCAAGAGCCCGTTTGACTCCGGCGGCCGCCGCCATACCTCGTTCAGTTCCGCGTTTATCTATCCGGAAGTGGACGATGACATTGATATTGAAATCAATCCGGCGGATATCCGTATTGACGTTTACCGCGCCTCCGGTGCCGGTGGTCAGCACGTGAACAAAACGGAATCTGCGGTGCGTCTTACCCATATTCCGACCGGTATCGTCACACAATGTCAGAATGACCGCTCGCAGCATAAGAATAAAGATCAGGCTTTCCGTCAGATGAAAGCAAAACTTTATGAATATGAAATGCAGAAGAAAAACGCCGATAAACAAGAAATGGAAGATAACAAATCCGACATCGGCTGGGGCAGTCAGATCCGTTCTTATGTACTTGATGATTCCCGTATTAAAGATCTCCGTACCGGTGTGGAAACCCGCAATACGCAGGCTGTATTAGACGGCGATTTGGATAAATGTATTGAGGCCAGCTTAAAAGCGGGTTTATAAGGATTAAAAATGTCACAAGATCAACACAGTGCTGAGCAGGCACCTGATTTAAATAACGAATTAAAAACACGCCGTGAAAAACTGGCACAGTTGCGTGAGAAAGAAGCCGTTGCATTCCCGAATGATTTCCGCCGTGACGCGGTATCCGGTGAGCTGCATGAAAAATATGGTGAAAAAAGCGCGGAAGAGCTGGAAGCCCTGAATATCGAAGTGGCGATTGCCGGCCGTATGATGACCCGCCGTATCATGGGTAAAGCCTCTTTTGCCACCTTACAGGACACTGCGGGCCGTATTCAGATTTACGTTTCCCGTGATGATCTGGCTGAAGGTGTGTACAACGAATCCTTTAAAAAATGGGATCTGGGCGATATCCTCGCGGCACGCGGTAAGTTATTTAAAACTAAAACCGGTGAGCTGACTGTTCACTGTACCGAAGTCCGCCTGCTGACCAAAGCACTGCGTCCGTTACCGGATAAATTCCACGGTCTGAGTGACCAGGAAACCCGTTACCGCCAGCGTTATCTGGATCTGATTGCCAACGATGAATCCCGTCATACCTTTGCGGTGCGTTCACGTATTCTGGCTGAAATCCGTAAATTCATGGTGAACAAAGGGTTTATGGAAGTTGAAACCCCGATGATGCAGGTGATTCCGGGCGGGGCAAGTGCGCGTCCGTTTGTTACCCATCATAATGCGCTGGATATCGATATGTATCTGCGTATTGCGCCGGAGCTGTATCTGAAGCGTCTGGTGGTCGGTGGTTTTGAGCGCGTGTTTGAAATCAACCGCAATTTCCGTAACGAAGGGGTTTCCCCGCGTCACAACCCGGAATTCACCATGATGGAACTTTATATGGCGTATGCCGATTATAAAGACCTGATTGTACTGACCGAAGAGCTGTTCCGCACCATCGCTCAGGATGTGCTGGGTAACTCGGTCGTGAAATACGGTGACCAGGAATTCGATTTCGGCAAACCGTTTGCCAAACTCACCATGAAAGAAGCAATCTGCAAATATCGTCCGGAAACCAACATGGCTGATCTGGATGATATGGATAAAGCAGTTGCTATCGCGAAATCCCTGAACATCAAAATTGAAAAATCATGGGGTCTGGGCCGCGTACAGTGTGAAATCTTCGAGGAAGTGGCAGAAAGCCATCTGATCCAGCCGACATTCATCATTGAATATCCGGCAGAAGTCTCTCCGCTGGCGCGTCGTAATGACGACAATCCGTTTATTACTGACCGCTTTGAATTCTTTATCGGCGGCCGCGAAATCGGTAACGGTTTCTCCGAGCTGAACGATGCGGAAGATCAGGCAGAACGTTTTGCCGAGCAGGTCCGCCAGAAAGACGCTGGTGATGACGAAGCGATGTTCTATGACGAAGACTATGTTGTCGCGCTGGAGCACGGTCTGCCGCCGACAGCGGGTCTGGGTATCGGGATCGACCGCATGGTCATGCTGTTTACTGACAGCCATACCATCCGTGACGTTATCCTGTTCCCTGCGATGCGTCCGGGCAAATAATTGCTGCAGTAAATGAACACGGAGCCTCACAAATTTGTGGGGCTTTTTTTTCACTATCCTCTTGATAAACAAGATGACCGGCGTATAATCTCACACATCCTGACGCGGGCGTAGTTCAATGGCAGAACGAGAGCTTCCCAAGCTCTATACGAGGGTTCGATTCCCTTCGCCCGCTCCAATTTTCTTCGTTAACTTCCTGTGTTATCAAATATTCCGGCAACTGAATCTCTCCGGTGCATCTCATCCCGTATGTCTGAAACTCTGATTCAGCCACACATGTGTCTGTGTCAGCATAATGGCGCTTGTCATTGCGCTCCGGCTTCGTACTGTTTTATATATTTACCGGCCCGGAGAAATATTGTGACTGAAATGAATAATTATTCAAAAATAATACTTTATTAATTTTACGAGTTTCCCGGTCATAAAATAGTATTTTTTATAACTTACTGTTATTGCACCTTAATTTAAAATTAAACTATTAGTGCGATTTGATTAAATATATATGTCGTGATTATATTTTATTATCTTATAAATAATGATTATAGACCAGGTCACTATATTATCAGAGGATTAGTTATTATCTATAATATAGACGTAGTAACTATATTAAATATGTATTTGTTTTTTTAATTTGCGCCAATAATATACACAACACAGTATTAACAAAATGTATTTTTATACTAACTGATATTGGTTAAATATATTTTTAGGATTATTATTTTGATGTATATCACGGTATAGTATTTATACTTGGTTATATTAATAATTGTTCGTCAGATAGTCTTAATTTTAAACAGGTGCAAAAATGGAAAACAATAACCGATTTTGGCCGCATATAAGACGTGTTACACACCTTATGATGTTCTCACATCGTTCGTGTTTTGATTTTAATCGTTTTAATGCACAAAGGTAGTCCCTCTACTGACATCCATGACGTTGTCTGCATATTGCCATCGTATGGATCGTCGACCTCTTTCTCATTATATCCCGCATTTATGTGTGGATATGCTGAATTCTGATTGATAATTCATACTCTGGTTTTCATGCATATCAATATGCAGGTAAACAGCTTTCGTCATTCCCGGTTGCGGTAAAAAAAGCCCTTGCTGAGATAGTGAAAACTGTCAGTCCTGAATATTGTTTTGGCATACGTAATGGCATAAAGAGAAATGTGATTTTTTAACTCAATAGTATATTGAGGGAACAAGCTCGCATTTATGAAAATAAATAACTGAAATATTTTTTCTGAATATTTCAGCGGGAATTTTTTGCCAAAAATAAAAGGTATGAAAATGAAAAGTTATAAAATCGCTGTCAGCTATGATATGTCTGACTATATTTCAACACACCGGGAATGTGTGGATATCCTGAATACAGATTTTACGGATGTTGCTGTCATCGTTATTTCACTTGATGATATCCGCGACGGAAAGCTGGATTTTATTGAGCAGCACAGTTTTGAACAGCCGGTTTTTGCTGTAATCAGTGATCACGAAGTCATTCCGGCAGATGTCATTACACGGTTAACCGGCGTGATTGATTTAAATAAAAAGAACGGTGAATTATACAGTAAGCAACTGGAAACAGCGGCGCTGAAATATGAAGAAAGTCTGTTACCGCCATTTTTCGGCAGTATGAAAAAATATGTTGAGCAGGGCAATTCAGCTTTTGATTGTCCCGGACATCAGGGCGGGGAGTTTTTCCGCCGTCACCCGCTGGGTAACCAGTTTGCTGAATATTTCGGCGAAAATTTATTCCGTTCTGATTTATGTAATGCGGATGTCTCCATGGGGGATCTGCTGATTCATGAAGGGGCTCCGTGCGCGGCACAACAGCATGCGGCGAAAGTTTTTAACGCGGATAAAACCTATTTCGTCCTTAATGGTACGTCGTCTTCAAATAAAGTGGTGCTTAATGCCTTATTGGCGCCGGGTGACCTGGTATTATTCGATCGTAACAACCACAAATCAAATCATCACGGCGCATTAATACAGGCGGGGGCAATACCGGTTTATCTGGAAGCTGCGCGCAACCCGTTCGGATTTATCGGCGGGATTGATGCTCATTGTTTTGAAGAGGATTATCTTCGCAGCTTAATTAAAGAAGTCGCACCTGAACGAACCGGCGAAAAACGTCCGTTCCGTCTGGCGGTTATTCAACTGGGTACGTATGACGGAACAATTTATAACGCACGCCAGGTTGTCGATAAAATCGGTCATTTATGTGACTACATTTTATTTGATTCTGCCTGGGTTGGTTATGAACAGTTTATTCCGATGATGAAGGATTGTTCTCCGCTTTTGCTGGAGCTGAATGAAAATGATCCCGGAATTCTGGTCACACAATCTGTTCATAAACAACAGGCCGGTTTCTCTCAGACATCTCAGATCCATAAAAAAGACAGTCATATTAAAGGCCAGAGCCGTTATGTGAATCATAAGCGTCTGAATAATGCCTTTATGATGCATGCCTCCACCAGCCCGTTCTATCCGCTGTTTGCCGCGCTGGATGTGAACGCCAAAATGCATGAAGGGAAATCAGGTAAGCGTTTATGGATGGATTGCGTGAAAACCGGGATTGAAACCCGTAAGTTGCTGCTGAAATCCTGTAAACATATCCGCCCGTTCATTCCGGAAACTATTGATGGCCGTTCATGGGGCGATTTTGAGACTGATGTGATTGCCAATGATCTCCGGTTCTTCAATTTTGTGCCGGGTGAGCGCTGGCATGCCTTTGAGGGATATGAAGAAAATCAGTATTTTGTTGACCCGTGCAAATTACTGCTGACAACGCCGGGTATTAATGCCAAAACCGGTAATTATGAAGCGTTCGGTGTGCCGGCAACGATTCTGGCTAACTATCTGCGTGAAAATAATATCATTCCTGAAAAATGCGATCTCAACTCCATTCTGTTCCTGCTGACACCTGCTGAAAGCATGGCAAAAATGCAGCATCTGGTGGCTCAGATTGCCCGTTTTGAGCAATTACTGGAACAGGATGCTCCGCTGAAAGAGGTACTGCCGTCTGTATATCATGCGCATGAAGCCCGTTATCAGGGGTATACCATCCGTCAGTTATGTCAGGAAATGCATGATATGTATGTGAAGTTTAATGTGAAACAACTCCAGAAAGAGATGTTCCGCAAATCACACTTCCCGCAGGTCAGCATGTTACCGCAGGCAGCGAATATTGCGTTTGTACGCGGCAACGCGGAATTGGTTGCGGTGGATCAGATTGAAGGCCGTATTGCGGCTGAAGGTGCTCTGCCTTATCCGCCGGGGGTTCTGTGTGTGGTTCCGGGGGAAATCTGGGGCGGCTCCGTGCAGCAATATTTTCTGGCGCTCGAGGAGGGGATTAACCTCTTCCCGGGATTCTCACCGGAATTACAGGGTGTGTATATCCGCTGTGATGAAGATGGCCGTCAGCGGGCATACGGCTATGTAATTAAACACTGAGTTCGTTAATTCGTGCATGGCGGAGCGCGGATGAGCGTGCTCCGTCAGCCGGGGAGAAATATGATGAGTGCTTCAAAGAATAAAATGAGCGTATTACAGCTCACTATATTAACCGCAGTGAATATGATGGGATCCGGCATCATTATGCTGCCGACAAAACTGGCGGAAGTGGGGACGGTTTCTATTCTGTCATGGCTTGTGACCGCCGTCGGTTCTATGGCTCTGGCTTATGCATTTGCCAAGTGCGGTATGTACAGCCGCCGCAGCGGCGGGATGGGAGGTTACGCGGAATACGCATTCGGTAAATCCGGTAACTTTATGGCGAATTATACCTATGGTGTTTCTCTGCTGATTGCAAACGTTGCGATCGCGATTTCAGCCGTCGGTTATGGGGCTGAACTGATGGATGCGGCGATGACGCCGCTGGGTATCTGTATTGCCACAATTGTTGTGTTGTGGATTTGTACGGTGGCAAACTTCGGCGGTGCACGGATCACCGGACGGATCAGCAGTGTGACTGTCTGGGGGGTCATTATTCCGGTTGTTGGTATTTCGGTTATCGGCTGGTGGTGGTTCAGTCCTGAACTGTATGTTAATTCCTGGAACCCGCATAATTTTCCGCTTTTTGAGGCGGTCGGTTCCTCTATTGCGATGACATTATGGGCATTTTTAGGAATGGAGTCAGCCTGTGCTAACAGTGAGGCGGTTGATAATCCTGAGAAAAATGTGCCGATAGCAGTATTGGGCGGAACATTAGGCGCAGCGGTTATTTATATCGTATCAACAAACGTCATTGCCGGTATTGTACCGAATATGGATCTGGCAAACTCTACTGCACCGTTTGGCCTGGCATTCTCACAAATGTTTACGCCGGGTGTGGGTAAGGTTGTTATGGCGCTGATGATTATGTCCTGCTGCGGTTCATTATTAGGCTGGCAGTTCACCATTGCGCAGGTATTTAAATCATCATCCGATTCCGGTTATTTCCCGAAAATCTTTTCTGCTGTTACCAAAGCGGATGCCCCGGTAAAAGGTATGCTGGTTATTGTTATTATTCAGTCTGCACTGTCGCTGATGACCATCAGTCCGTCACTGAATAAACAGTTCAATGTGCTGGTTAACCTGGCGGTTGTTACTAATATTATCCCTTATATCCTTTCCATGGCTGCCATGATTATTCTGCAGAAAGTCGCCAATGTGGATCCTAAGAAAGCACGGACAGGCAATGTGATTGCATTTATCGGTGCTGTTTATAGTTTCTATGCGCTGTATTCATCCGGTGAAGATGCTGTGATGTGGGGGGCGCTTGCCACCTTCCTCGGCTGGACACTGTATGGTTTTGTTTCCCCGCGGTTTGAAATGAAACAAAACCAGGACGTAATGATGAAATAACGAACACTCTCCGGTGGGTTCCTCCCGTGCAGTAACGGCGGGAGGATTTTTTCCTGCAGCGAAACAGCCGGAATGTATACGAACAGCAATCTGTATATTCCGCATAACAGAGATAAAACGTAATGACAGCAATAATGACAAAGCCGAAACGGGGACGACCGCCGAAAAACCATGATGCAGGTACCGATGTAAAAGAAATATTGATCCGCAGCGGTACGGAGGTGTTTACCGAAACAGGATATATGACGTCAGATATCAGCAGAATATTAACAAAAGCAGGTATTCCGAAGGGATCTTTTTATTATTACTTTGGCAGTAAAGAAAATTTCGGTGTGAAAGTGATACGTCATTATGACCGCTGTTTTTCTCATCTGCTGGATAAATGTCTGTCTGATACCACATTGCCGCCACCGGAAAGATTACTGACATTTTGCAGGATTGCCAAATCCGGAATGGAAAAATATCACTGGCAGCGCGGGTGTCTGATCGGCAATCTCGGGCAGGAAGTTATCAGTCTGCCGGCCGGGTATTGTGAATTACTCAATGACATTATTACCGGCTGGCAAAAGAAAGTGGAGAATTGTCTTCTGGAAGCACAGGCGCAAAATCTTATTTCCGGAAATACTGACTGCAGGCAGATGGCGGCTTTTTTCTGGGCGGGCTGGGAAGGGGCGGTCATGCGTGCCAAACTGACCCGTAATGGTGAACCGCTGGATCTGTTTATTACAATTTTTATGAAGCAGATACTGGTATAACAGCCGGAAAGATGATGATTCCGGGCTGAAAAATGGTTTTCTCTGATAGCAGACGGCAATGCTTTCGGATACTATTTCCATCCTATGAAAGCCCGCAAACGCCTTGTTCTTATCATTATGTCCGGCATTATGCTGGTCTCCGTCCTGTTTATATCCGGGATCATTCTGGCCATGGATAAAACACCGTATTACGATATTGACCGGAACGGGAAATCATTCGGGCACTCCGTTTTTACATTGTATGACGGTCGGGTGTATGCCGCTGCTCCGTCTGACGGGTATTTTTTAATCCCCGGTGCGGACCCGGACAGTTTCAGATTATTGCCTGACAATAACAACCACAATGGCCGGCAATTTGCAGCCGATAAATATCACGCCTGGTGCGGTAATCTTCCCGTCGCGGATTTTAATCCTCAGACGGCGGTTACTATCGGGAATGGCTATTTTACGGATGGTAAAAATACGGTTTTCTGTGCCCCTTATACGCGGATAAATAATGAACTGACCGGCCTGCAAAAGCTGTATCAGCAATGGCGTTACGGCTGGGGACTGAGTGATAAGCCTCTGACTTACTATTATCCGCAGCAACAGTTGCCACCGTCTGCCACACCTTACCGGATATCAGCGGATTCCGGGCTTGTCAGTAACGGAGAACAGGTTTTCTTTGACGGTAAATTAATGCCGGCGGCAAACCCGGAGACATTGCGTCCTGTGGCTGTCCGGCAGAATGATAAATCAGTGCGTGAGAGCCGGGTATTTTATCACGACGGGGAACATGTTTATTATCAGCGCCATTTATTACCGCTGAAAGATACAGAATCACTGTATGGTTTTTACCTCGGTAATTTATTTCAGGAAGCCTATTTATTTGATCCGCAAACCGGTCAGGCGGCCATGAATAATGTCATGTTCCCGCCGGAATATGCGCCTTACCGCGTGATCAGTTACTATGGTCAGCATGTAAATCAGGGATTGTTTTTATCCCGGAATGGCGTTTACTTTTATGACCGGAAAAAAGAAAAAATCCGCCGCGCCGGTGATAATCCGCCATTGCAGGATAGTTGCCGGGAAATATCACCGCTGATTTTCACCTGCGGCAATGAAACCCGGTATTTGCAGGGTTCAGAATCATGGGGCGGCCGGAAATCACCGGGTCTTATTTCCCGCAGTACTATACTTTATCGTCTCGGTGATAATACAACGGATAACTGGGAAAAAATCGGCGATATTACTTCTCACCATTACGGGGAGGTCTGGCAGAAAGGCGGACAATATTATTATTTTGACCGGCTGGGCGCATCACAGCTTATGCGCGGACCGATCTATTTAATTCCGGATAATATGACGGTACGCGCGCTGCTGAGTGATGACCTCCGGGTTGATGACCTCCGGAAAATGGCGCATGACGGGCGTTTGCAGGATATTTCTGGTACAGAAATGCTGAAGGCCACTACCCGTTATAAAGAGAGTATGTTCAGTTTCCTGAATTTTTCTGATGATGACTGAGTAACCGCAATTATTTTTCTTATTGAGAATAAATTGCATTTGACAAACACATTCAGATTCATAGAATAGCGCCATCAAAGGTCAATTCTCTGACCCGTAAGCGTTTACGTTAATCAACGCATGTAACTTTGTGCATTACAACAGTTATGTGTTGTTGTGTCGTCACTATACGGAGTCGTCTATGTCTTTTCAGGACAAAAACTATATTTTAGGTTTTCCGAAGCTGCCTCAGCGCGCGTTAATCTTCCTGGTGCCTTTTTTCTTATCGCTGGTTATGAGTGGTATTGTTTCGTTTATCAGTACCGTCAAAGCGCTGGGATTCTCCTGGCTGCTGGTTTCTCCGTGGCTGACGTCATGGGGTATATCCTGGGCCATTGCATTCCCGACCGTCTTATTTGTTCTGCCGTTCGCCCGTAAATTATCGTTATTACTGGTCAGAAGTTCATAATTACGGGATCTGAATCCCTAACCATTGCCGGAATTGTTTTTTTCCTTTTCCGGTAATTGTCACTTCACGGTAGCCCGGTGTGCGGGTCAGCCAGCCCTGTTGCTCACAGTGAGTGAAGAGGGCGGCGCCCAGATAGCCACCGAGGTGAAACCGGCGTTCACTCCAGTCCAGACAGCCGCAGCAGAAAACCCGTTTTACCGTGTGAGCGGCAGGCAGCCCGAGTGTGGTCAGTGCAGATTCTCCCACCGTTGTCAGCATAGTACCGTCAGCGGTTATCCACCCTTTTTCCTGCATCGCATCATACACAGCCACCGCCGTTTCCCCGGCCAGATGGTCATAACAGGTTCTGGCCTGCCGTAAATGCGGCGGGGCGGAGGATTTGCGGATGGCGGCTGTTACCGGAATACCGGTGAGATTCATCATTTTTTCGATGATTTCGGCCACGTTTAATCCGGCCAGCTGATAATAGCGGTGACGCCCCTGCGGAATACAGATGATCAGCTTTCCGGCGACCAGTTTTGCCAGATGGGCGCTGGCGGTGGAGGCACTGATATCCGCGGCAATGCTCAGTTCAGTTGCTGTCCAGGCTCTGCCGTCCATCAGGGCGCAGAGCATGCGGATACGGGACGGATCAGCCAGTGCCGCAGCCACACCGGCAAGCGCGGTTTCTAACTCAGGTGCGTGTTTTTCTGACATATCAGCTCCGCCGGTTATTCCTGCCCGAAGTCATATTCACGGGTGATTTCAGCAATACGGATGCGGTAAAAAGAGAAAATATCCGCTTTACCTTCTTCCTGAGCCTGCCGGTGCTGCAGGTTTTGTTTCCATTTCAGCAGAGAGGCTTCGTCTTCCCATAATGAGAGCGACAATAATTTACCGGGTGTGCTCAGGCTGGCAAAACGTTCAATGGAGATAAAGCCCTCTGCGTCACTGAGCAGCGGGCGTAATCCGGCAGCGATATCCAGATAGCGGGATTGTTTGTTTTCCGGCATAGTTACTTCAAAAATTACAGCAAACATGGGATTCTCCTTATGCAGTCCGGCTAATCATATCGGAAGCACAGAGAAAACACTTCGCTGAGTAACGAAATAAGAAAAATTACTTCCGGTAGCGGACAGCGATAGCCAGCAGGATTAAGATGACACCGGTTATCTGCATCAGCAGATGTGACGGCATGCCGTGCTGTATGATATCGATAATAAAGCCGGATAATACCTGGCCGCAGATAGCCAGAATGGTGGTCAGTGTGGCGCCGAGCAGCGGCAGAATATAACTGTTTATCACCACGAAACAGGCACCGATAATACCGCCGGTGAATGTAATCAGCGGAATACTGTTCAGTGTGATGGGGAACTGCGGCAGGTAAAACAGTACAACCACACTCAGAAAGATAAAACCGGCAATATGATTAACCAGCGAGGCATAAAACGCATTGCTGCTCTGAGATAATCTGCCGTTAATACTGCGGCTGAAAATAATACAAATGCCATTTGTCAGCGCGATAGTAATATAAAACAGTAACATCATTATTTTCCTGCAATGATCAAAATACAGCCGCTGAATAACAGCAGCAGTGTCAGCCCGTCGCGGCTTGTCACTTTGCGCCGTGTCAGTCCCATCAGACCAAAATGGTCGATAATCAGCCCGGTCACTATCTGCCCCGCAAGCATCAGTACAATCGAGCCGGAGAGTGACAGCGGGCTGTTAACGGTGATCGCCGCCAGCAGTACGGTAAACGCACCGGGTATCCCGCCGAGATAGCACCACAGCGGCATTTTTGTACCGGCGTGGCGTGGCGGCAGGTGCTTTTTCACTGTCAGCCAGATAATCAGGGCAACAATGGCACCGATGCCGTGTGTCAGCCAGGAGGCGTGCAGCGGAGAAGTAAAGGTGGATAAATAGCTGTTGCTCATAATCATCAGGGTGAGTAATACCCCGGAAAGTAAGGCTATCAGCGGTAACAGGATCTCTTTTTTCATCGTTATTTTCACTTTATTGCGGACGGAGAGAGTATAGAGATTGCCGGGGCCCGGAATAAACGCTATAAACGGAAAAACAGAGTTTCCTGTGAGTTGACAATAAAGGAGCTGAGATGGATTTTTCACTTTTACCGGTGTTTATTGCGATCACCGAGCAGGGAAGCCTGACAAAAGCAGCAGAATATCTGCATATGACCAAATCGGCGGTCAGTAAAAAACTGGCGGCGCTGGAGACTCAAACCGGCATCCGGCTGGTCACCCGTTCCACGCGCCATTTACAACTGACTGAAGCCGGACAGCTTTATTACACCTATCTGAAAAAAGCCCATCAGGCGGTGCTGGACGGGCAGGATGCGTTGTCACATTACAGCCGTGAGGTTGACGGCACACTGAAAATCAGTGCGCCGGCGGTGTTCGGCAGTCTGCATCTGGCTAAATTAATACCTGAATTTTTACAGCGCTGGCCGTCATTACAGGCGGAAATGGTATTTGATGACAAACTGACGGATTTGGTCGGGGAAGGGTTTGATCTGGCTGTCAGGATCGGTGAATTACAGGATTCCTCTCTGATTGCCCGCGTGTTATCTCCCTGCCGCAGCGTGTTGTGTGCGTCTCCCGCCTATCTGGCACAACATGGTACACCTCAGAATCTGACTGACCTGAAATCTCATAATTGCCTGTTTTACAGCTATTTTCAGGCCGGTCAGTCATGGACATTTCTGCACCGGGGAGACGTGGTGCGTTTTACCCCGCAGGGCACTCTGCGTGCCAACAACAGTCTGGCGCTGCATCAGGCTGTTTTACAGGGAACGGGGATCTGCCAGCTGCCGCAGTTTATCGCGGCACCGGATATCCGCGCCGGGCGGCTGATCCCGCTGCTGCCGGAATACCTGCTGCCACGGCATCACATCTATGCGGTTTATCCGGATCGTGAATATCTGCCGAAAAAAGTCTCCGCATTTTTACATTTTTTGCAGGATACGCTGGGTACGGAAGGGCACTATCAGAAAGAATATGAACAGGATTTATCCTTTTTTAAGGCAGCGGAATAAAAACCGGATACATTGGATAAGGCAATCAGCCTGCTGTTTATATCATTTATTTTAATTTCACTGAGAGGGGTTATATGTCTCTGCAATTGTGGATCGCCAATAAAAATTACTCTTCCTGGTCGCTGAGACCCTGGTTTTTACTGAAAGCCCTGAATATTCCGTTTGATGAACAGCTGGCCACCTTTGTACCGGGCGGCAGCAGTTATGAGAAATTTCTCCGCTTTTCCCCGTCCGGGCTGGTGCCGTGCCTGGGCGCGCTCTGCCGCGGCAGAAATGCATTCCGGGTTTACCACGCTGCGCCGTGAGTGCCCGCTGAACTGCTCGGAAAGCCGCCCGGCCGCAGAGATGACACCGGAATTACAGAAAGAGTGTCAGCGTCTGGATAAGATCTGGTGTGAGGGATTAACCCGGTTCGGTGGCCCGTGGCTGGCAGGGGAAAATATCAGTGCGGCGGATGCTTTTTATGTGCCGGTGGCCCTGCGGGCACGGACTTATCAGCTGCCGTTTTCAGCGGCGGCACAGACATGGATTGACCGGATCCTGGCGCATCCTGCCATCATTGAGTGGTGTGAGGCGGCAGCGAAAGAAGCGAAAATCGACCACGACTGAATCAGGAAGGGCGGGGATATCCGCCCTGATTATTACTTAACGGCGCTGTCCATCAGGATAAAACGCGGTTCGGCACGCTGATATTTATTAATGGCGGGTACCAGGCGGCGGAAGTGCTCACTGGCACAATGGGCATCCAGCGCGGCCTGATCCGGCCAGGTTTCGATAAAAACAAAATGCCCCGGGTCTTTCTGATCGACAAACAGATCATAACTGATACACAGCGGCTCACGGCGGGTGGCGGCAACCAGTTCTTCATACATCGGCATCAGGATCTCAACGGCATCCGGCTGCATAAAATCTTCAGCAATCACTTTTAACATTGTGTTCCCCTTGTCCGGTGCGGACAACAACATGAAATATCTGCAAATGACTTCCCCGGCAAGCCGTGTAAATTCTGACTGATAACCAGAGCATAAATCACAACAACTACCGGTATAACATTGAGGGGGCAGAATGTCATTATCATTAACTGAAGCCGTGAATCTGTTGAAATCCAAAAAATGGATTGACCTGACACATGCATTTAATGCGGATTCACCGCACTTTTTTATGTTTGAACCGGCGGAGTTTAAAACACTGTTTGATTACCGTGACGGCTTTTTTGCCCAGCAGTTCACGTTTCCCGGCCAGTACGGCACCCATATTGATGCGCCGTGCCATTTTGTACAGGGGCGGCGCTTTGTGCATGATCTGGAACTGAAAGAGCTGGTGTTGCCGCTGGTGGTGATTGATCAGTCCGCCAGAGCACAGAAAGATGCAGATTTTGCGCTATCCGCAGACGATGTACTGGCTTTTGAACAGATTCACGGACGTATTGAAAGCGGCAGTTTCGTGGCATTGCGCACGGACTGGAGCAAACGCTGGCCGTCACAGGCACTGATGGATAATAAAGATGCGGAAGGCAACAACCATATTCCGGGCTGGGGAATGGACGCACTGGAATTTCTGTTTCGTGAGCGCGGGATCAGCGCCGTGGGGCATGAAACCTTTGATACCGATTCGGCGCAGGATTTCCGCAAAAATAGTGCACTCCGGGCGGAATATTTTGTATTGGATCAGGATGCGTATCAGATAGAGCTGCTGACCAATCTCGATAAAGTCCCGGCCAAAGGTGCGGTGATTTTTAATATCGTGGCAAAGCCGGACAATGCAGGCGGGTTCCCGGTCCGGTCATTTGCCATTTTGCCGGATTAATGCGGCGTATCAGCGGAGATTAAACTGAGAGAAAGTCAGTTGGTTATTCACATAGAGCAACTGATTGATTTCGGTGGCAATCAGTGATTTCAGGTCACTGTCAGATAATGACGCCGGCAGTGACTGCCACAGCCGGGACAAAATAAATTCCTGCTGTTCGCCGTATTCATCATAGTGGGACAGGATTTGTAAGAGTGAGTCTCTGGTGATTTGTCCGGTATGTTTTGTTTTTTTCAGATCACAAATCACCGGAGCCAGTAAACTTACACAGATATCCCGGTATTCCTGACTTTCGGCAGGGAATGTCTCCAGTGTCTGCCATAACAACCGGCGTTCATCGGTAAACACAGGTGTGACAGCAGTCGTTTCAGTGTGACGGTACATAAATATCAATCCTCTTGAGGTTGTCAGGCAAATGCCGTTCGTGTGTTATTTCCCGTCGTAGTCACTATTTTATTTTTATCTGTTATTGCTATATGCAGTCAGATAAAAGGGATATTGCTATCCCTTTATCCGGTATATTTGCCGGTGCTGTCAGCACCAGTGTATTTTATCTGTCGTCAGACAGATATTGCGGCTGTTCAGCCACTGATACAGCCGGTCATCATCATTGTTGTTTTTCAGCTGCAAAATCAGCTGTACGGCAGTACGGAAATAGTCCGGAATGCGGTTGTCCTGCAAGGACTTATGATGATAAATAACATCACGGAACAGATTAACAAAATGACGCAGCGTGAACGAAATTTCTCCCCGGAGAGTGTGAATATTATGCTCTGTCCGGGAAAGATCCTGTGCGGACTCCGCGAAACTGTTTTTGATATCTGACAGCTCTGACTGCTCCGTCTGCGGATAATATGCACTGTACAGCGCATGCAGGGCAGCCAGCTGACGGTTTATTATTCTGCGTCGATTATATTCTTCTTCCAGATCCCACAGCTCACGGTGTGTGTCTTTTATCCAGTATTCATACGTTTCGTTTAATAATCCGTCAATCCAGTAACGGGACGCAGATAATATAATTGTGTCAGACAAACAGGCATCCCAGTTATCAGGGTAAGTCTGTATTGTCTGTCTGATCATGGTCAGGTCATGATACTGAAAAGGAATATTCCATTTCTTTCTGCGGCGGAACCAATCTGTTGTTTTTAAGTTGTCTGCCTGCTGACGTGTAAGATATTCAGATAATAAATCATTTTCTTTACAGGCGTCTTCTGAGTTATATATTCGATCATCTGACAGATAAAGATGATACATCGTTTTATTAAGCATAAATCCCTCTGGCGAATAAAAGTGAAGCAAAGGAACGCAGCTTAACAGACCCGTTTTTTTCCGGTATTATTTTTGTTTTCTGTTTTTATCACAATTCGTCAGTTTATATGATTACCCCGGGCTTTGCTGGGCGTAAATCCGAAACGCTTACGGTAGCTCTGGGTAAAATACGACTGACTTGAGAACCCTGCTTCCATTGAGACATCAACGATACTCATCTGGGTATTAAGCAGAAGCTGATGGGAAAATAACAACCGCCGTTCGCTTATCCATGCCCGCGGAGATGTACCGTATACCGAGCCGAACAGCTCTTTGAATGTTGTCAGGCCCATACCAAATTCTCTGGAAAATTCATTTAACTTCCAGTCTTTCAGATAGTGCTTTTCCATGAAGCTCTGCAAACGTTCTGCCTGGCGGTTACTCAGCTGACGCAATACCGACATCAGACGTGTGCCTTCTTCACTCAGGGCGATAATTAATAATAATTCCTCCAGCTTCAGCTTTATCAGCGGTGATGGCGCATTATTACAATAAGCATCATAAAACCCGCTGATACTGTTTTTCAGCATAGCGGACTGCGGAAAATAAATGAGTCCGGATGTCGGATCAGTAACACGGTGAAGGTGGCTGAGAGTATCAGAAAAACGGTGAAGAAAATCCCGCAGAAAATGGTTGTTCAGCGGAACCCATAATAAGTTAATTTCGCCGGAAATATGCTGGTATGCATAGCTTCCCTGATTGGAGAAAATAACTTCATTGTCATTAAGTGTGTATGAGTTTATGCAATCCTGCCATTTCATTTTTCCGGACATCAGAAGGTAAAGACCTTTTTCCTGTTGTTCGGTAATATTGAAAATATCGGGCTCAACAATAACAGATTGTATCTCTTTATTATTGTCAGATGTCAAAGTACGTGAGTTCATGGGCATCTCAGAGTGAACAATATGGCTTAATTTTCGGAAATTAAATAACAGGGACAGTGCCAAACCATCCGGTATAAATAATTATATAACTAATATCGGGCTTTTCTACTTGATAATTAGTTTTTATGACATTAACGGCTTTATTTATTGGTTTGGGTGCTATTTTATTTACATGATGAATAACTTCACTGAATAACAAGTAATGTCATTATGAATTATGTTTCTAAAATGATGCTGTTTTGTTGTTATTATGTTTTTTGCGGGTGGGGTGTATATACAGTTCATTATCATTGAATCTGTTTTATTGATGGATATATTGAGCGGATATTAATTAATACTGTTGTTACCGGCGAAGGGCAGAGTATTACTCTGCAAAAATGTAATGATTGTTTCTGTTATGATTATTGATGTTATCACTTTTAATTTTATGTTTTTATTATGCTGCATATAGCTGATTAAAATTTTCCTGGTGAATATATAATTTATATATTATTTGTATCGCGGATTATTTCCGGCGGGTAACGCCACCGGACATGACAGATGATACGCCGTTTCGTGATGACTGTCCCTTGCACCACTCACCGTTTTTAATCATTATATAAAAAAATATATAACGAGTGAGGTTACTATGTCGTCCCGTCGTCTGATGCTCTCCGCATTACTGTTCTGTTGTTCCGTACCGGCCGCGGTGGCCGCTGAGTTACATATGTATGCCGGCGCCGGTCTGCGCCCGCCGGTTGAAAAGGTGATCAGCCAGTTTGAAAGAGAGACCGGTAATACGGTAACGGTGGAATATGGCGGTTCCGGACAGATCCTGACCCGGTTTGAACTGACAAAGCAGGGTGATCTGTTTTTCCCGGGATCAGCGGATTACGTGGAAAAGCTGCGGAAAGAAAAACAGGTGACAGACAGTTATCCGATTGTCCGGCATATTCCGGTGATTGCAGTACGCAAAGATAAAGCAGACGGAATTAACAGTATTGCAGATCTTGCCGCAAGTAATCTGCGTATCGGCATGGGGGACCCGAAAGCCATTGCGCTGGGCCGCAGCGGTGAAGTTTTACTGGATGCCAGCGGTTACGGTGATGCACTGCGGGAAAAAGTCATTGTCCGGGCGGCAACGATTAAACACCTGTCGATGTATCTGCTTAACGGTGAGGTGGATGCTGCGGTTATCGGCCGCGCCGATGCCATGAAAAACCACGATAAACTGATTATTCTGCCGTCACCGGAAGGCAGCCCGGAAGAGGTGGCTACGCTGGCGGTACTCAGCACCAGTGCATCCCCGGCAGAAGCAAAACAACTGGCGGAGTATTTTTCCTCTCCGGAAGGGATCAAAGCCTTCACCGATTATGGTTTTCTGCCGGTCAGACCGGCTGATGCGCACTGATTCCGGTATTACCGATGTATCCGGTGATGAAATGGGCGCTGGTGCCCCTGTTACTGTTGTTGTGTCTGATTACCGGGTCTCTGCTGGCGTTACTGTTTCAGGTAACGCCGGCGTTGCTGACTAAGCTGATTACTGACCCTGAGTTTCATTTTGCGGTGCTGATGTCGCTGGCAACCTCACTGACATCGCTGGTACTGGCATTTCTGATTGCCGTACCGGCCGCCTGGGTGATGGTGCGGGGGGATTTCCCCGGCAAGCGGGTGGCGGATGCGCTGTTTGATGTCCCGCTGGTCACGCCGCCGCTGGTGATTGGTATCGGGTTGTTACTGCTGCTGGGCAGTCAGGGCCCGCTGGCCGGAATTTTCCCGCAGTTGGGGCGCTGGCTGTTTTCCCCGGTGGGTGTGATTATTGCCCAGACCTATGTCGCGTCAGCGGTTCTGTACCGTTCGGCGCAGGGGGCGTTTGCCTCGGTGGATCCGGCATATGTCCGCACGGCAATGAATCTCGGGCTGACCCCCGGAAAAACCCTGCTGCTGGCGGAAATTCCGTTGTGTCTGCAGGGATTGCTGAGCGGCGGGATCCTCGCCTACTCCCGGGCGCTGGGGGAGTTCGGTGCCACACTGATGCTGGCCGGTGCCACCCGCTTTAAAACCGAAACTCTGCCAATGGCAATTTATCTTAATATTGCCAGCGGTGATTTTTCACTCGCGCTCGGCTGCGCGCTGATCCTGATGGCACTGGCGATTGTTTTGCTGGTCGCATTGCACCGGCTGAAAAGGCAACCTTCACATGCTGCACGTTGAACATCTGAGTGCGGGGATCCTGCAGGATCTCTCGCTGACACTGCCGCGCGCACAATGTACCGCGATCTGCGGCCCTTCCGGCAGCGGAAAAACCACATTACTGAACTGCATTGCCGGTTATCTGCCTTATCAGGGCTCCATCCGGCTCGGGGATGTTCCCCTGGATCCGCTGCCGGTCTGGAAACGCCCCTGCCGTTATCTTAATCAGCGGCTGTGGCTGTTTCCGTGGCTGACGGTTCTGGGCAATTTACGGCTGGCACAGTATGCCGCCGGGTTAAAGCGGGACAAATCACAGGCTCTGGCACTGCTGGATAAAATGCAGGTGGCACATCTGGCGGCGCGTTTTCCGCATCAGATTTCCGGCGGGGAACAGCAGCGGGTGGCACTGGCCCGCGCACTGATCTCACCGCCGGCACTGCTGTTGCTGGACGAACCGTTTTCCGGGCTGGATTGGGCGACCCGCAGGCAGTTATGGCCGCAGATTAATCTGCTGAAAGAAGAAGGGATCACCACGATTCTGGTCACGCATGAACCAGAAGAGGCAGAGGCGCTGGCACAATACCGCTTAGCGGCAGAAGGCGGAAAAATCCGGGGGACTAAAGGGGCCTGAGAGGGATAAAATCCTGTCGTAATTGTGATATTTTTATTCTGCCCTCTTCAGTTAAGGTAGACCCCTGAGAGGGCGGTGACGGATTGTAATGAAGGGATGCTGTCACAGGGTACACGGAGTGTATCCGGCTATAGTCACCGCTTTCTCTATTTCCCTGATTACATACTGATACTGGTCTTAATCCGCCCTTTACCGGCGCGGCGGCTGCGTACAATATGCAAAAGTATCTTCCGTAACGTAAAAATACCATCACAAAGGTCTGCCATGCTTAATATTATGCTGACATCCCTTTGGTTTTTATGGGGATTGTTACTGTATGCAGTGATAGCCGGGCACGCATCGTGGCCTGTTTATTTAACAGGTATCGCCGCCGTTATCTGTGCTATTACGATTCTCCCGGAAAGGAAAAGGAAAAACGTCATGTTCGGTAAGAAAAAACAAGCAGATACCCCTGAAACGGAGCCGGTTGCGGCACCGTTGCAAAAAACCAGAGAAGAAAGAGAAGAAGAAGAACGAAAAGCGGCTGAACTCAGTGCTCAGGCAAATGAAATTACCCAGCTGCTGTCAGCACGCGGTGAAGAGAAACAGCGTCCGCTGGCGTCTCTTGAATCCCGCCAGCCGACGGTGATCAGCAAAGAAACCCGCCTGACCGGTGATGTTGAAATCAGCGGTAATCTGCAAATCTGGGGTAAAATTAAGGGACAAATCAAAGCCCGTTCCGGCTCGGTCAGCATTATGCAGTCCGGTGTGGTGGAAGGGGATATTTTTGCCGAAACCCTGCTGATTGACGGCGTGCTGACCGGCACCTGTACCGTCGAACAGCTGGAAATTCTTGAGCACGGTGAGCTTAACGGCGTCTGCCGCGCCTCTAATTTCTCTATCCGCAAAGGCGGTACCTTTATCGGCCAGTCAGAGCCGTATGCCCCTGCCGGTAAAGTGGCTGCCGCAGCACAGGCTCCTCAGTCCCGCCCGGAAAATAATAAGCCGGCAGCAGTGACTGAGCTGAAGCAGTCTGAAAAATCAGACGCAGCGGCGGAAAAATCACAGGAATCCGCGCCGAAATCGTCGTCACAGAACGGTAACGGAAAAAACAAAGAGCCGCAGAAAGTCCCGTCTGTCTTTAAGCGCGTGTAACCGCGCCGCCCTCACGTAAATCCGTTATACTCCTCCGGTATATTTCATGACTGAATGAACCGGAGGATTATATGCTTACTCTTGATACCCCGCGTCTGCACCTGCGTCCCTGGACACCGGATGATTATGCACCGTTCCGTGCACTGAATGCGGATCCGGACGTTATGCGCTTTTTTCCGGCCTGCCTGAGTGCGGCAGAAAGTGATGCGATGGCGGATGAAATTACCCGTCGTTTTGAACGGCAGAAAGCATTCGGGCTGTGGGTGGCGGAAGAAAAAAGCAACAGGGAATTTACCGGGTTTGTTGGTCTTAATATCCCGTCCGCGCCGTTTGATTTCAGTCCGTGTACTGAAATCGGCTGGCGTCTGGCGAAACGCTTTCACGGTAAAGGTTATGCAACCGAAGCGGCAAACGCGGTGCTGCACCATGCCTTTATGACGCTGAATATGCCGGAGATTGTCGCGTTTACCGCGAAGGTAAATCTGCCTTCTGAACGGGTGATGGTGAAAACGGGAATGCGGTATCAGCGGGAGTTTCTGCATCCGTCACTGGAACAGGGGCATCCGTTACAGACGCATGTGCTGTATAAGATCACACAGGCGGAATACCGCGCGCGTCAGTCCTGATTATTGCGGGGCGTGCGGCGGCGCTGCGGCAGAGGCGGTACCGGCTTTTTGTCATCAATAAGGTGACGGACAGCCAGGATCGGATGATGCCACAGCATACGCGGCCCGGCCCAGCGCATAATCACTTTCATCTCTTCCCGCGGTTTTGGCTGATAACAGTGCACCGGGCACTGTTTGCAGGCTGGTTTGTCTTCACCGTAACGGCATTTTTCCAGCCGTTTCACTGCATACGCCAGCAGATCGCGGTAATGTTCCGGAGTATCTGCCGGTGCCGGATGGCGCTGTTCATACAGTTCCACCATACGGGTAACGGTTTTTATTTCCCGTAAAATACGTTTGCCGGCCATCGGAAACTCCTCTTTCATGCAGTAAAGCCCATAAATTTAAATACTGTGCTTAAAATTTGCTTTCTTTTTATTTAAAAATAAAATACTGTATATGTATACAGTTTACGGAGAGCAACACCATGCGTATTGAAATTCTGTTAGATAAACGAAATGCAGTGCCTGCGCATCTTATTCAGTCCCTTGAAGTCCAGTTAAAACGCCGGATCCTGCCGTTATATCCGGATATGCAGTTCCGTATTGCGCAAAGCAGCCAGACCACGATTAATATTTCCGGCGTGAAATCCCCCGACGATAAACAGTCGCTGATGGATACTATTCAGACCATCTGGGAAGATGACAGCTGGATGGATGATGACAACGCGCAATCATGATTTTCTTCCTGTTACAGGAAACGCTATCTCCCGGTTTTTGTGCCTTCAGGGGAGATAGCGGTCTTTTTTCGCTGTTCAGTGATTACAGATTTTCTCAGCCGATGTGCTGAATCCCTCTTCAGTACCGATAAACTTCCCGCGTGCCGCCAGAAAACTGACCAGCGCTTTTGCATCCATATTCTCTGCCGAGCAGGTATGGAAACGGGTATCTTCGCCGAACGTGGCGTGAATATCGGCGATAAGTGATTCTGTGGTGTAATTCTTCCCGCTTTCAATAATCATATTCATGACCTCGTGGCCATGGACAGAGGCTTTCTCAGACATAATAACTCCGGTCGGATAGTAAAGATGTAATTATTATGCATCTTTTGATGTGCAATAGATTGCGTCAGGTCAGATTATGGTGCGAAAGGGAAGGAGACATAAGATAACGCCCGCGAAAGGGCGTTATCTGACAGGGGAGAAACTTACTGACACTCCGTTAAAATGCGCTGCATCTCATCTTTTACGTGCAGTTTTTCTTTTTTCAGCCGGACGACATTGTCGTTATAGCCTGCGCCGTTCGGGCCTTCAAGCTCGGCAATTTCATTATTTAACTGATGATGTTTCAGATACAGTGCGGCAAAACGAGGATTTGAATCTTTAAGCTGTGCTATAAGGGCTTGCTGATCAAGTGGCATAGAACCTCCTGTTTGACGGGGAATACAGCTTTTTCAGTATAACAAATGTACGCCGGAATGCATGGGGCGTATCGTTATATCCGTGATCAAAATGGCATAAATACATCGTGATTTATTGATGGTGATGATGGCATCCGGCAGAGTTATTGGTTTAACACACTGGCAGTGGTGATTTATCTGAGATTATCTGCCATTTTGTAAGAATATTCTGTGTTTTACTCTGGCGGTGAACTAAAGATTATTATAATGTTCTTAATAGTCAGCATGAAGATTATGAGACGATTTCATAATCAAATGTACTTATAAAACAAGGTAATTATTTGATGAAAAAATTGATCCTTCCTGTTATGGCCATGTTCGCTGCCGCAGGCGCTTATGCTGAAGAAGCAAAAACCACTGATATGGAGCCGCTGAAGATTGTGAAAACTGACAACGGCATGAGTGAGTTGAAACACTTCCCGCAGGCTGCGTCAGATCAGGTTCGCCATGTGATTGCCGTAGAGCCGAAAGCCGATGAAGGGCAGTACAAAATTGAGCTGGTGATCGGTAAAAAACAGATGGTGGACTGTAACCACCAGTGGTTCGGCGGTACGCTGACACAGAAAACCGTTGATGGTTTCGGCTATGACTATTATGAGACCGGCGACTTAACCGGGCCGATGTCCACCATGATGGGCTGCCTCAATAATGAAAAACGCGAAGCGTTTGTCAGCGCTAACCTGGGTGACGAAGCATTCGTCCGTTACAACAGCCGCCTGCCGGTTGTGGTGTACGCCCCGAAAGATGTGGAAGTAAAATACCGTATCTGGAGCACGGATAATCAGCTGCTGGATGCACCGGCCAAATAATCCGTTAATATCTGATACATAAAACACGGCGCCTGCCGTGTTTTTTGTTTTTTATTCGGTTCTGTCATCATTTCGTCGTACACTTAAACCCATACTGTTTACGGGCGTAATTGTCGTCTATCACTGAGGCTATTGATTATGGAATTTCAGCCATCCCGCCAGATAGCAACTGTGCTGCAATGGGTTCTGAATATTGCACTGCTGATTTTAGGTGTGCTGCTGATTGTATTTATGGGAAAGGAAACACTGACGCTGATTAATCTGCTGTTTTCCGCGCAGGAGAAAACAACCTATCTGTTATTAGACAGTATCGTGACCTATTTCCTCTATTTTGAATTTATTGCCTTAATTGTGAAATATTTTTCGTCGGGCTACCATTTCCCTCTGCGCTATTTTATCTATATCGGCATTACGGCGATGGTGCGTTTAATTATTGTCGATCATTCAGATGCCAATGCGACATTCCTGCATACCCTGTCAATACTGGCGCTGACCGTGGCATTATATCTGGCAAATACCGATAAGCTTAAACGCAGCTGAAATAACATGCCCCGCTGTGACGCGGGGCAGAATAAACAGACTGACGGGATCAGCGGATAACCATCACCGAGGTTTTGGCGTGACGGACAATCGTTGCGGCGGTAGAGCCGAGCAGGAATGTTGCCGCACCCGGGCGGTGAGAGCCCATCAGGATCAGGTCGGCGTTAATATCTTTGGCATAAGAGAGAATTTCGTTTTTGGCTGATCCGATAGCCGCGTGCAGGGTGTACTGACTTTCCGGCACAGCAATTCCTTTAATAATTTCTTTCAGTGCGGCAAGCGCCAGCTCAATGCGCTCTCCGGATTCCCGCATACTGACCGGCATTGAGGCGTATTCCACCCCGAAGAACATTTCCACGTTAGGGATAACGGTAAAGAAGTGGATCTTCGGATTATCAATTTTCGCCAGTGCTTCCACATGGGGCAGCATTTTGTCTGTCAGGTCATCTTCAAGAATATCAATCGGAACCAGAATCGTGTTGTACATACAGCCTCCTGTTAACTGAAATCAGTAACAGTATGACAAAAAATGACAGCGTGTGCTGTGATCATGACGGCAGCTTATTTAATTTGTGAAATGAAAATAACTATCGTTTATTTTTATTATTAACAATAATAAAAAAGAGGGAATGAATTAAAGAGAATAATGATAACGTCATCAGTGACGGGGAATGAAAGAAGCCGTTTTAAAAGCGATAAGAATAATGATTCTCAGTTATAAAAATCAAATAAAATCATAAAATTGGAGACGTGAAAAAAATATTGTGGCATACTGCGGGCGCTGAATTAATATTCTGATTTAACCTTATTAATTGTAATTCTTTATTTCCTGTTCAGAAAGAACGGCATTAATCCGTTTGCTGAACTATAATGATCACGATCCACAGCATGTATTTGCTTTGTATTAACCACAAAAATAATGTGGAATTAAATTATGTCCAATATACCTGCACAGGCGGATGAAACCGCAGAAAACAGCGCGAATATCAGCCGTGAGATAAAATTCGCGGCCGCGAAAAAAAGTACCTGGGTCAGCGTCTGGGTGAATACCCTGTTGTCTGCATGGCAGATAGTGGCGGGTATTTTCTCGCACTCACAGGGGCTGATTGCTGACGGGGTTCATACTCTGTCTGACCTTATCGCTGATTTTGTAGTGCTGATTGCCAACCGCGGCAGCCGTAAAGCGCCGGATGAAGAACACCCTTACGGCCATTTCCGCTATGAGAATGTGGCATCACTGGTTCTGGGCGTGCTGCTGCTGGTCGTCAGCGGCGGGATGCTGTGGACCGCCGGTTCACGGATTATGTCGCCGGAAACGATTCCCGAAGTGCACTCGCTGGCGTTGTATGTCGCGCTGCTGGCACTGCTGGCGAAAGAGGGCCTGTTCCGCTATATGCTGCATGTGGCGCGCAAAGTGAAATCCAATATGCTGGAAGCCAATGCCTGGCATGCCCGTTCGGATGCGGCATCATCGCTGGTGGTGGCCATCGGTATTTCCGGCAGTCTGATGGGATATAAAATCCTGGATCCGATCGCAGCGCTGGTGGTCGGGCTGTTTATTCTGCGCATGGGAGTGAAATTTACCCTGCAATCTCTCCAGGATTTAATGGATCGCGGCGCGGATGAAGAAACCATCGCCAAAATCACGCAGTCTGTGATGGATACCCCGGGGGTGGAAGGGGTTCATGATCTGAAAACCCGTAAGTCCGGCGATTATCTGCTGGTGGATGTCCATATTGAAATTGATGAAAACCTGACGGTTAAAGAAGGGCATGATATCGCTATTGCAGCGGAAATGAATATCCGCCGTGACCCGCAGGTGCTGAGTGTGATGACGCATATTGATCCCGCCCAGTCCGTCCGGGCCGGGCTGACAACCTGATTATTATCTTCTGACAGAATTACCGTGGCGGGGATGAACCTGCCACGGTGGTTCTGTTATTAGTTGCACCTGTACCCGGTTTAATTAGAATAGCGGACATAATTACATTAATGGGCAGAACACTGCGGGTATGATGAAATTCCGGGGATGGGAAAAATGCAGCTTCAGTGACTATGAAGCCTGCTGTGAAAAGTTCGGTTATAACGCCGAAACTTCACCGCACTATATTAAGTTTGCCATGAAGCAGGGCGTTGAACCGGATTTCTACGCTTACACAAAAAAAGGCGTTATTGAAGGTGCTGTCTGCACAGATAACGGCTGGCTGGCAAACGACAATAATAACCCCGCAAACCGCCTGAAGTGGATGTATTTCCCCCGCTACTCCATCCTGCTGCCTTTTAATAAAAATATTAAATGTTTTCTGCCGTTTAAAACCAAATCCCTGAGTACAGAATGCCGTCAGTTTTATAACAGCTCATTTTCGCTGTTTTCCCGGCGTCATGTGGCCGTTTCAAAAGATCTGTCTGCTTTTTCTTCCAAAACCAGAGCCACCCGGAAAAAAGAGATCCGTAAATTTATGGCTGATGGCGGGACATTTGAAAATGTCAGCACGGCCGGACCGGATTTTTTATTTGAAACCTACTTCCGGTTATATGCCGACCGGCGGGGGCATGAGGTGGAGAACGATCCGGTTATCCGCGCACTTTTTCATCATTGCTATAATAACTTTTTCGGGGAAATTGCGTTTTTGGACGGTAAAGCAGTGGGTATTCAGTTATTGCTTTCCACACCGTCAAAGCGGGGAACATTTATTGATTTTCTGAACATCGGCTACGATATGAATTTACGCAAATATTCTATCGGCACGATGCTGATGTGGCGCAATCTCTGCCTGACAGCAGAATTGCCCGCACCGGTGACCTATTCTTACGGCATGATGTCCGGGGAGTATAAAGCCCGCTGGTGTGACCCGGTCAGTATTGGTCGTTCCATTACCTTCTGACGGAAAATACAGACGGCTTTACATACCCGTCTGTGTTTTTATAAAGAACTGCGGGAAAGGCGGACAAACCGGCCCTGTTTATCCCGGTGCAGAGAATAGAGCGCTTTTTTATCCCGCGCGGATAACCAGATTTCATCCTGTCCCTGATCCTGCGTCCGGTAAAGATAATAACCGGCATTATTCAGGTAATTTTTCAGTGGTGCACAATCCCGTACATCATGAAAAACAACGCTGCTCATTTCAGAAACCGACCCTTCTGCGGGATATATTCAAACTGATAATTCTCTGAGATCCGCGGCGCATTCCGTATTCCGGAATAGTGTGCTACAGATAGAACTATATCAGCGATGAATACTATCGTATTTATCTGATAATTATGGAAATTAACATTTATCCGGGAAGGGCGGAAATAGCAGAGACAGCAGATTATCCGTCAGAGATAACCTGCTGTGTACAGACGGGATAATTACTGTTGCTGAGCCTGCGGATTGACGCAATTCTGACTGACATCCCCTTTCAGGGCACGCAGTACATTATCCGCAGCACAGGCAGCCATCGCATAGCGGGTTTCATGGGTGGCGGAGCCGATATGCGGCATCAGTACTACATTATCCAGTGACAGCAGCGGTGAATCCGGCGGCAGCGGCTCCTGTTCAAAAACATCCAGCCCGGCGGCGAGGATCGTTTTATCTTTCAGCGCCTGTGCCAGTGCGGCTTCGTCGATCACGGCACCGCGCCCGATATTGACCAGAATGGCACTGCGTTTCATTTTTTCAAACTGTTCGCGGCCGAATAAATGGCGGGTTTCCGCCGTCAGCGGCAGGGTGATACAGACAAAATCTGACTCTGCCAACAGGGCATTCAGTGAACGGTATTCCGCCTGATACGCTTTTTCGGTTTTTTCATGGCGGGAGCGGGCATTGTAGAGCACTTTCATGCCGAACCCGCAGTGCGCCCGGCGCGCCAGTGCATCACCGATGCGGCCCATGCCGGCAATTCCCATCGTTTTATGGTGGACGTCACAGCCGTACCAGTCCGGCGTGATACTTTCTGTCCACTCGCCGCGTTTCACCCGCTCTGAACTGATAATCATTTTTCGTGCGGTCGCCAGCACCAGCGCCATCGTGGCATCGGCAACGGTTTCTGTCAGGACATCCGGGGTATGCATCAGCACCACATTCCGTGCACTGAGGGCAGAGACATCAAAATTGTCATAACCGACGGTGATGGTGGAAGCCACCCGCAGTTTCGGGGCCATCGCCAGGAAACGGGCATCAATTTTCCCGCCGGAGCCGAGGATAGCATCCGCTCCGGCCAGCAGCGGTTTTACTGACGGGTCAATGTCCGGATCAATTTCCGCCACGCGGTGAACATCGCACTCAGCGGACAAACGGGTGAGGATATCGTCAGGAATATCGCGGTAAACAAGAACGGATGGTTTCATCATGACCTCTCTGAGTGAAAAACTCACAAAATAATCTCTCTTTGATAGTATGATCATTATCACTATATTAAAAATAAATCTGACACTGCATCCAAAAGGCGTTACCCCATGATAAAAATGCAAAAAAGCCACTGGCTGTCCGGCTTTCAGTGGTATTTCTTTATTTTCTGCAATACGGTACTGATCCCGCCGACACTGCAATCTGCGTTTCATCTTTCTGACGCCGCCACACTGACTATCACACAATACAGTTTTATCGCCACCGCGCTCGGCAGCCTGGTGCAGGTGTTTACCGGCCACCAGCGTGCGATTATGGAAGGGCCGACCGGCCTGTGGTGGGCTACCATTCTGGGGATCGCTGTGGCGGAAGCCTCTTTCGGGACTTCTGCGGGTGTGACCGGCGCAAACCTTGCTATCGGGATTGCCTGTGCGGGACTTATCACGCTGGTGATTGGCTTTACCGGTGCAGGAGCCCGTATCGCCCGGATTTTTAACCCGGCGGTGATGGCAGTGTTTATGTTTATGATAGGCGCGCAGCTGGTCTCCATTTTCCTGAAAGGGATGCTGGGACTGCCGTTCGGTATCATGCCGCCGGATGCCACCGTGAATTACCCGGTCTTTTTCCTGGCGCTGGTAACGCTGATCCTGGTGCTGGGCGTGATTGTGTATGCCCCGGTGTCCGTGGCCAAATATGCGCTGCTGATTGGCGTGTTGCTGGGCTGGGGAGCTTACGTGCTGCTGTTTTCCCCGCCGGGACGGGATGTGGCATCCGCATCATGGGAATTTCTGCCGCTCGGCAGCACTGACGGGTTTGAATTCCGCTGGGGTGTGATTATCACCTGT
The DNA here is from genome assembly GCF_001807955.1 of Morganella sp. HMSC11D09. Lineage (NCBI taxonomy): Bacteria > Pseudomonadati > Pseudomonadota > Gammaproteobacteria > Enterobacterales > Morganellaceae > Morganella > Morganella sp. HMSC11D09. The sequence continues at coordinate 29,811 of NZ_KV791684.1, read as the reverse complement.
ATCCTGACCGGGCTTCTGAATATCAGTAATACCTTCGGTGCCATCCGTTCGACGGATGTGTTTTACATGGATAAATTACAGGAAAATAACGTCCTGTTCCGGCGCAGTTTTATTGTCACCGGCTCGGTGACACTGCTGACCGCGCCGCTGGCAGTGGTGCCGTTTGCACCGTTTGTCTCCTCGGTGGGATTAATCACTCAGACCAATGACAGCAGCCGGACATCCCTGGTGGTCGGCAGTGTGCTGTTTCTGCTGATGGGGCTGATCCCGCCGGTGACACTTTTCTTCAGCGGATTGCCGCTCGCCATCGGCAGTGCCGTGATGCTGGCAACTTACCTGCCGCTGATGTTCTCCTCGCTGGCTTTCGTGGATAAAATTTCCCTGAATGCACGTAATATTTACCGGCTGGCGATCCCGCTGTTTGTCGGCATTTTCCTGATCAATCCGCCTGCCGTCTTTATCAGCGACCTGCCGGTGCTGCTGCGCCCGATGCTGGGGAACGGCATGCTGGTGGCAATTTTGCTGGCGGTGTTGTCAGAAAGCCTGGTGCGCTGGGATAAGGTAAAGTAGGGCAATACTGCGGCATTTTTCCGGATGCGCGGGAAACTGTGATAGACTTTGTGTCTGTTCCGGCTCCGGAAAATGCACTGACAAAAGGATATTTATGACGCACAAACTCTGGCTGGCAACCGCACTGCTCCCGATTTTGCTCAGCGGTTGTGCCGCGCCTCTGCCACCGGCGCAGACACAGGAAAACTGCCCGGATTTCACCGGTGTTTATCAGCTGCCGCTGCAGGGGGAATCACAGAGTATTGCCCTGACGCTGCTGGATAAATCCACCAATCAGTATGGTGTGGGCGTGAAGGACAAAAACGGCGTTGATCATTTCACCTCGCGTCCGTATCAGGGCGATATGGTGCGGATGGATAAAAAAGAGATGAACGGCCAGCTGGCATGCAGTGTGATGATTGACCAGGTGGGGCTGATTAAGCAGGTTGAAAAAGGCGGCCCGATGCCGGGCTTCCCGGGGATTGCCCGCAACGATGATATTAAAATGGCCACCGGCTATGCGTTGTTTATTTTCAGCCCGCAGGGAATTGATTTTATTAATCTGATCAAAACTTCCGACACAGTGCCGATGGAGTTGCAGCCACCCCGTTGATAGTATGAAGGCGGATTGTGACGCCGGTGATTCCGGCGATAACCGGTAAAAATGAAAAGTCGCTGTGAATACGTCCCTGTAAGCTCAGGCTCGCCATCCGTGGCTCGCATGCTTTTCATTTCTTTACCGGCCATCACCCTGTTACATAAAGTCAGCAATTCATAAATGCAAAAAGCCACCGGACGGTGGCTTTTCAGTATCTGCAGGATAATCAGATATTATCGACGGATTCTTCGCCGCGTGCCAGCGCGGTTTGCGCGGTCGGGGCATCGGCGATTTTCCGCTCTTCTGCGGTCAGGGTTTTCTCATAACGGCTGTATTTCCACCAGGCGTAGCCCAGGAAAATCAGGATCCCGCTGACGTTATAGAACAGAATGGTCGCAATGTTGGCACCGGTCGGGAAAGTGGAGGCCAGGAAGCCGATAGTGAAAATCACAATCAGCAGGGAGACCACCGCAATCCCCGTGGTGCGTGAACCCATGCGGAAGTCACGCGGGATATGATCCAGTTTGCGGCGCAGATTCAGGTACGCCAGCATAATAAACAGCGGCGGCAGCATAGAAGCGGCGGCAGTCATGTTGATGACGGTGTTCATCAGATCCTGAACGGTATCGGAACCGAGGGTCGGGATAAACATCAGCGGGATCACAATCAGGAACTGGATCCAGGCGGCACGTGCCGGAACGCCGTGTTTGTTCAGCTCGACTGTTTTGGCACCAAAGACACCTTTCGGGATCTCCGCGAAGAAGATTTTAACCGGTGCCGCGGTCCACATCAGCAGGGAGCCGAACATGGCGGTGAAAGAGACCACGCCGACAAAGCGGTTCATCAGGATCTCCGGCAGACCGAAATAGGTGGATAACCCTTCAAAGACCTGGACAGAGCCGCCGGTAAACTTCAGTGCTTCACGCGGTACAAACACGTTGATCACCACGGAGGAGACGGAATAGAGCAGACCGATGAATAATCCGGCAATAATAATCACCTTCACGAATGCTTTACTGCCGCCTTTGACGTCATTGACATACACGGCAACAGATTCCGCACCTCCGGCCGCCATAAAGATCCACGCGGTGATCCCGAGGAATGCCCAGTTAAAGTTCGGCGTCATGGCTTCCACGGTAATCGGATCCGCAGGCTGAATTCCCCCCACCAGCGCAACGCCGGCCAGCGCGATATACGAGAAGGTCAGCAGCAGCATCATCGAGGAGGTGACAGAGGTCATCGGCCCCAGCAGTTTTGCCCCGTTGGTGGACACATAGGTGGAGAAGGCAAACAGCACCGTACTGAGCAGTGCGGTGGTGACCGGCGTGAAGATATACTCATAGCCGAGGAAGGCGTAAGAGGCATAGGCGATAACACGCGGCAGCAGCGAGGTGAAGAAAAACAGGTTCACAAACCAGTAGGTATAGGCGGCCAGAAAAGCCCAGCGGCCGCCGAGAGCACTGCGCACCCAGGCGTAAACACCGGCTTCGGAGTTTTTATTCAGGGAGACGAACTCCGCGATAATCAGACAGAACGGAATAAAGTAGAAAATCGTGGCGATAAAGAACATCGGTGCGGAGGCCAGTCCGAGCTCGATATTATTATTAATGACGTTGTTAAAACTGTATACAGCGGCAAAGGTCATGGACAGCAGTCCGAACTTGCCGATGGTATTACGCGCGGATGTGGACATAGCGTTCTCCGTGGGTCTATTTATTCAGGAAATAACCGTCTTCAATGGTCACGGTAAGCACCACTTTGCGGACATCGCCTGAGCAGGTGAACCGGTATGCCTCGTGATTTTCACACACCAGCACATTGCCGGCTTTGCAGAGCAGGGTTTCCCCTTTGCCGCGCAGGGTTTCGCGGTCAGTTTCATCACTGTAAGCATTCACCGGGGTCAGGGCGGATTTGTCGGCATACTCCACGTTTTCCTCCCCCTCCAGCCAGTAATGCACCTGAAAATAACGGCGTTTACCGAGGAAATCCGGCTGTGGCTCTGTTTTAGTCTGCAGGCGGTATATCAGTGAATCACCGACAGAATAGGTCACATCAGGATGAATGGACGGCAGGTTATTGATGGCCTCAATACAACGCTGCCATTTTTTTCCCTGACGGAAAAAACGCTGAAAATCCGTTAAATCAGTAAACAGGATCATGCCCGGCCTCCTGAGTGTGTTTCGCCTGAAAAATGCAGTGTTGCCAGTGTTTCCGCACGGCAGTCGCCTTCGGTAAACGGCAGCAGTGTGAATCCGAAACGGAACGGCCGGAAATAGACACGGTAACTGTCGAGGACTTCACTGCCCCAGGAGTTAGAGCCCAGCCCGGTCAGGGCGTGATCAAGGTTCAGAGTGATATGGCCGTCCGGCTGCCATTCATGCTGATGCCGGGCGCGGTGGAGTTCTTCCCCCCGGCACGGCCAGCAGCTGAAATTGATCGGCTGATCAGGACGCACAAACAGGCCGCTGCCGTGATTGTCCGTCAGCGCCAGCCAGCGGGTGTCCTGATGGTTGCCGTTGTTCTGCGGGAACGGATAATTGACAAACAGGTCACTGACCGGCGACTGATAACGGCCGATGAGATTGGCTTTGCAGCTGTCGGCGTAGTTCTCGCCCGGCCCGCGGCCGTAGTATTCCGCGTGGTCAAAGCGGGCATCGATGCCCATATCCATGCCGATGCACGGGATCACATGCGGATAATCGCCGTACGGCTCACCGCTGAGAGTCACCGCAACATGGCCGTCCGGTGCAATGGTGTAGCGGTAAGTGCAGCGCATGCCGAAATCAAACACCGGCGGGGCAACCACGGAGTTCACCGTGACAATCACATGGCCGTTTTCCTGTGCTGTTTCCATGCCACGGAAATGTTCCTGCATGATTTGCAGGTGTGCCGGATGCCATAAACCTTCATATTCCTGTTTATGGTTATCAATCATCGGTTTAAAGAAACGCATCCGTGGTGCGGCGGCGAGCAGGGATTGCCCGCGGTTTTCCCAGTGGATTAATTTACCGTCGGTTTTTGAGAAGGTGAGGGTGAAATCACAGCCGTGAATATGCATTTCCAGCCGCTCGTCACAGACTGCCAGCGGCGTGGCATCATGGCGGATAAACGGCAGCACCGGCGCAGATGCCGCCGCCAGCGGGAACTGATAAACCGCGATTTCATGTCCGGCAGCACTGTAGCGGGTGGCATTCAGACGGGTGATGATGATATTGACAAACATTTCGCGGCCATCGGCAGCCGGTAAGTTCAGGGCAACGCGGGCGCTTTCGCGGGGAGCGAGTTCAGGCAGCGATAAAATTTCACTGTGAATAATATCGCCGTCAGCAATATATTCCGCACGGATCTGACATTCCGCCAGCGTACTGAACCAGAAACGGTTTTCAATGGTGATTTCGCCGCTGCTTGCATCAAAATCGCGCACTTTTACCGGTGCGATAACTTGTTTATATTCTTTCAGCCCGGCGGACGGGGTTTGATCCGGGAAAATCAGGCCATCCATGCAGAAGTTATAGTTGTTCGGGTAATCGCCGTAGTCACCGCCGTATTTATAGAACGGACGCCCCTGTTCATCCTGTGCCAGAATGCCGTGGTCACACCATTCCCAGACAAAATGTCCCTGAATGGCGTCATGACGGTCAAACACAGCCTGATATTCACTCAGTCCGCCCGGCCCGTTGCCCATGGCGTGGGCATATTCACAGATAATGCGCGGTTTCGGGTGCGGATATTCACCGAATTCATTCATCATCTGCACACGGGAATACATGGTGCTGATGATATCCACCACATCGGCATCACGGTCTTCTTCATAGTGGATCAGGCGGGTGTCATCAATGGCTTTTGCGGCATCATACATAGCACGGATATTACAGCCGTAACCGGATTCATTACCGAGCGACCACATAATCACGGACGGATGATTTTTCTGTGTATGCACCTGGCGGCGGATGCGGTCGACATACACCGGCTCCCAGGACGGATCATCGGTGATCTGACTGAGATTACCGACGTTGGCAAAACCGTGGGTTTCCACATCGGTTTCTGCCATCACAAACAGGCCGTAAATATCGCACAGCTCGTAAAAGCGCGGATCGTTCGGGTAGTGCGCGGTACGGACAGCATTGATATTGTGCTGCTTCATCAGCCGCAGATCCTGCTCCATCCGGCGGATGCCGACAGCACGGCCTTTGTGTTCATCATTATCGTGGCGGTTGACGCCGTGTAATTTCACATAATGATTATTGATATAAAACAGGCCGTTGCGGACTTTAATATCGCGGAATCCCACCCGCTGCGGGATCACACTGAGCAGATTGCCGTTGCTGTCCGACAGGCGGACCAGCAGGTGATACAGATACGGATCTTCCGCACTCCAGCAGCGCGGGGAAGCGATATCTGCGGTGAATGCGATGGTATGATCGTCAGCAGTCAGTACTTTTTTCTGTGAAAAACAGACGGTGCTGCCATTATATAAGACAGCCTCAATCTGCACTCCTTCTGCAGAACCGGCAATTTCCGCAGAGGCGGTCAGCAGGGCGCTGCGGTAATCCGGCGCAAAATCGGTGCGGACAGTCAGATCACGGATATGTACCGGCGGTTGTGCAATCAGATACACATCGCGGAAAATCCCCGCCATCCACCACATATCCTGGTCTTCAATATAGGTACTGTCCGCCCACTGCATGACGCGGACAGATAACAGGTTTTCCCCGGTGCTGACAAATTCGGTGATATCAAATTCAGCGGTCAGGCGGCTGCCTTTGCTGAACCCGGCATAGTGGCCGTTCACATAGACTTCAAAATAGGTTTCAACGCCGTCAAATTTAATAATGACCTGTTGTTGTGACCAGTTTTCATCCAGCGTAAACGTGCGCTGATAGGCACCGGTCGGGTTATCTGACGGAACAAACGGCACATCAATCGGGAACGGCCAGCCCTCATCGGTATACTGGAGCTGTCCGTGGCCTTCCATCTGCCACATATTCGGGACAGTGATGGATGACCATTCTGTCATTGGCGTGTGATAAAACGCCTCCGGCACACGCAGCGGATGATCAAAATAGCGGAACTGCCATTGCCCGCTGAGCAGTTTAAAGCCCTGACTCAGCTCACGCTGATAAGTGCGTGCGGCGGTGTCGTTATCATAGGCAAAGAAATAGGCACGCGGCGGCAGGCGGTTTTCATGCAGCAGGGTGTAGTTTTCCCAGTTATTCACAGAAGCTCCTTCTTTATAGTCAGCAATCACTGCGGGCTATCGGATGAGATCAATCATTAACGGGATATTAGTAAAAGTTTTACTAAAAACTATAGAGTAAAACTAAGATGTTTAACCTGATCACATAATCCGTACAACAGCGGCACAATCTTGTGAGCTGAAACGCTAAATTGTGTAAAAGGCAGTCATCTTTGCAGAAGGTAAATTTTACTGAAAGAAAAACGGCTGCCTTTCCGGCAGCCGTCAGAATCTTACGGAGGGGGTATTACTTCGTGGTGCCGCGCAGAATAAGGCGGGAGGCGGCAAAGACCTGAAGCGGCTCCTGCCGCTCATCACGCAGACGTTCAAACAGCAGATTCACGCCCTGGCTGCCCATCACCTCAGAGTGGATGCGGACGGTCGACAGTGACGGAATGGTAAACTTGGCGGTCGGGATATCATTGACACTGATAAGAGCGATATCCTCCGGGATAGCGATATGCTGTTCATGCAGGGCGCGCAGCACGCCGATAGCAATGGAGTCAGAAGCGACAAACAGGGCCTTCGGGTAGCTCTCTCCGGCCAGCATCTGTTTTGCCAGAGCATAACCGGACGCGCTGGAGAAATCCCCGCGATAGATATCTTCCCCGCGCACCACACCGCGCAGTGAGCCGTATTCAGTAAACGCGACTTCGCGGATATCCGCCGCCGCCGGGGAATCCTGCCCGCCGATAAAACCTATCCGGTCATAACCTTGTGCAATAAAGAAATCAGTTACGGATTGCGCAATGTACGCGAGGTCAATATCCACCGCGTCATAATCACTCTGGCGATCGCTGAAATCGACAAAGCAGACGGCAGAGCAGAGTGCCTGTACTTCTGTCAGTACCGCGCGGGCACCGTGTCCGATCAGCAGTACGCCGTCCGGGCGGGAGACCGTCTCCGGCAGATTGTTTTCATAAGCGTGCGTCAGCTCAATACCCAGCCGTTCGCTCTGTAACTCAATGCCGTGGCGGATGGAGAGATAATAAGGATCATTAATTTCCGCTGTTTTCGGATAGCTGTAAACCGCCAGGAAATGCAGCCGCTGTGCCTGACGTTTGCCCGTGGTGTGACGGCGCTGCGCGGAAACGGTGTATTCCAGTTTCTCGGCGATTTCCAGGATACGCAGCTTGGTTTCTTCTTTCACACTGAGTGTCGGGTCGTCATTCAGCACCCGCGACACGGTCGCGAGTGAGACACCGGCTTGCCGGGCGATATCTTTTAGCGTGGCCATTTTTTTGTTCTTTCTCCTCCGGCCGGGAACTGCGGCAGGGCAACAGGCGTAATTCAGGCAGTGACAGCTACTTATAGTAACACAGAAACTTTTAGTAAAAACCATTCAGTGCATCAGTGTAAACGTTTACACAAATCAGATCAGTATCACAGACTCAAAAACTATTCATGGTTAGAATCTTCCCCGTCCTCACGTTATACTTTGGTTTTCTCTGAATACATTACAAAGCCTGAGAGGTATATGTGGAAATTCTTGTCACCGGCGGTATGGGCTATATCGGCAGCCATACCTGCGTACAGCTGATGAATGCAGGCATGACACCGGTTATTGTGGATAATCTGTGTAATGCCAATGCCAAAGTTCTGGCGCGGATCACTGCAATTACCGGAAAAGAACCTGTTTTTTATCAGGGGGATATCCGTGATGAAGCCTTTCTTGACAGCGTATTTGCCAAACACCGTATTGATGCGGTGATTCACTTTGCGGGCCTGAAAGCCGTGGGTGAATCCGTGGAAAAACCGGTTGAATATTATGATAACAATATCAACGGCACGCTGGTTCTGCTGCGCAGCATGAAGCGGGCGCAGGTGAAACGGATTATTTTCAGCTCTTCCGCCACTGTTTACGGCGATCCGGCCAGTGTGCCGATCACCGAAGAATCCGCTATCGGTAACACCACAAACCCTTACGGCACCAGTAAATACATGGTTGAGCGCATTCTGAATGATGTGCTGATCGCAGATAATGACTGGTCTGTATCACTGCTGCGTTATTTCAACCCGGTCGGGGCGCATCCGACAGGCACGATGGGTGAGGATCCTAAAGGTATCCCGAATAACCTGACGCCATATATCACTCAGGTTGCTATCGGCCGCCGTGAAAAAGTCAGTATCTATGGAAACGATTACCCTACACCTGACGGTACCGGGGTGCGTGATTACATCCATGTGATGGATCTGGCGGACGGCCATGTTGCGGCACTGAAAACCGTGGCACAGTCCTCCGGGCTGCATATCTATAACCTGGGCACCGGCAAAGGCACCAGTGTGCTGGAAATGATTGCTGCGTTCAGTAAAGCTGCCGGTAAACCGATCCCGTATGCTGTCTGTGACCGCCGTCCGGGGGATATCGCCGAGTGCTGGTCCAGCCCGGATAAAGCGGCCCGCGATATGCAGTGGCGTGCCGTCCGTACTGTTGATGATATGGCGCAGGATGCCTGGCGCTGGCAGCAGCAGAACCCGGAAGGTTACGCAGACTGACGAAATACGAAAACCGGTAACGCCTGAGGACAATCATCGCTAACCCGTTTCATCGTCAGAGAGAATTGTGTCTATGATGACTTTTGATCCGTCTGATTGCCCTCACCGCCGCTATAACCCGTTAACGGGACAGTGGATTTTAGTCTCTCCTCACCGGGCAAAACGCCCGTGGCAGGGGAGAGATGAAGTCGCTGATGTGGCGGATTTACCGCCTTATGACCCGGACTGTTTTTTGTGTCCGGGAAATACCCGGGTAAGCGGCGATATTAATCCTGCTTACACCGGCACTTATGTTTTTCAGAATGATTTCTCCGCGCTGAGACCGCAGCCCTTCACACAGCCGGAAAACACCAGTCCGTTATTTCAGACTCAGGCCGTCAGCGGGCTGAGCCGCGTGCTCTGTTTTTCTCCCGACCACAGCAAAACTCTGCCGGAACTGCCGGTGGCACAAATCCGTGCCGTCATTGATACCTGGCAGGCGCAGGCACAGGAACTCGGGGAAAAATACCTCTGGGTGCAGCTGTTTGAGAATAAAGGGGAACTGATGGGCTGCTCACAGCCGCATCCGCACGGTCAGATCTGGGCCGGTGATTTTCTGCCTGATGCCCTGAGCCGCAAAGACGGACTGCTGCGCGACTATTCCCGGCAGCACGGCAGTAATCTGCTGCTGGATTACGCGCAGGCGGAGCTGAAAGACGGCAGCCGTATTGTGACGGAAACGGAGCACTGGCTGGCAGTGGTGCCGTACTGGGCGGCGTGGCCGTTTGAAACCATGCTGCTGCCGAAACACCGCGTGATCACCCGGATGGAAGCCATGACAGATGCGGAGCGGGATGACCTCGCACTGGCACTGAAAAAACTCACCAGCCGCTACGATAACCTGTTCCGCTGTGCCTTCCCGTACTCGATGGGCTGGCATTTTGCGCCGTATTTTCAGCAGGGCGAACCGCTGGATCACTGGCAGTTACATGCACTCTATTATCCGCCGCTGCTGCGTTCCGCGACAGTGCGCAAATTTATGGTCGGCTATGAAATGCTGGCGGAAAGCCAGCGTGACCTGACACCGGAGCAGGCTGCAGAGCGGCTGCGTGTAGTCAGCGACCACCATTTTAAAACCCCTTTATAATCTGAGGTTTCCGATGAAAACAGTTATCAGCAAGGCACTACATGCCTTTGAACAGTGCTTCGGCGCATCCCCTGACATGCTGATCCGGGCACCGGGCCGCGTGAATCTGATTGGCGAACACACAGATTATAACGACGGTTTTGTTCTGCCGTGTGCCATTGATTTCGGCACTGTGGCGGCCGCATCGCGGCGTGATGATCAGAAGGTCTGCGTGGTGGCAGCGGATTATGATAATGATCGCGATGAGTTTGATCTCTCACAGCCGATCGAATACCGCGATAATAAATTGTGGGCGAATTATATCCGCGGCGTGATCAAATACCTGGCGGAGCGCGGTTTTGTGTTCGGCGGGATGAATATTGCTGTCAGCGGCAATGTGCCGCAGGGCGCGGGTCTGAGCAGTTCCGCCTCGCTGGAGGTGGTGATCGGCCAGACTGTCAAAGCCCTGTATGATTTACCCGTCAGCCGTGAAGTCATTGCCCTGAACGGGCAGCAGGCGGAGAACCAGTTTGTCGGCTGTAACTGCGGCATTATGGATCAGCTGATTTCAGCCTGTGGTGAAGACGGGCACGCATTGCTGATCGACTGCCGCAGCCTGGAAACCCGCGCGGTTGCCATGCCGGAAAACAGTGTGGTGATGATTATTAACTCCAACAAAAAACGCGGCCTGGTGGACAGCGAATACAACACCCGGCGGCGTCAGTGTGAGGCGGCAGCGGAGTTCTTCGGCGTTCCGGCGCTGCGGGATGTGACTATGCAGCAGTTCGCCGCCCGTGCCCATGAGCTGGATGCGGTGACCGCGAAACGGGCCCGTCATGTGATCAGCGAAAATATCCGCACCCTGGCAGCGGCGGAAGCTCTGAAAGACGGGGATTTACCGCGTCTCAGTCAGCTGATGGCGGAATCCCATCACTCCATGCGTGATGACTTTGAAATCACGGTCCCTGAAATTGATGCGCTGGTTATGATTATCGGTGATGTTATCGGCGCGGAAGGCGGAGTCCGCATGACCGGCGGCGGCTTCGGCGGTTGTGTGGTCGCACTGGTGAAACCGGAACATGTCGCGCCGGTTACAGACGCGATTAACGCACACTATACGGCGATCTCCGGGCTGACAGCGGATATTTATGTCTGCCGCGCCAGTGAGGGCGCCGGTGTGATCCGCTGACCGGAGGTAATATGACACATATGCAGCAGCGCCCCTATGAGCGGGCGCTGGCAACAGAGCCTGCCGCAGACGGCAGACCGGCGGAGGTAGTGGTTCTGACCAACCGCAACGGCATGCGCATCAGTATTGCCGATACCGGCGCGACCTGGCTCAGCTGTGAGCTGCCGCTGGCAGATGGTATGCGGGATGTGGTGTGCGGTGTGGCGGACAGCGCCGGATTTGCCCGTCAGACCGCCTATTTCGGCGCGACGGTCGGGCGCTTTGCCAACCGGATTGCGGGTGGAGGTTTCACCCTGAACGGACAGTTTTATCCGCTCGCCTGCAATGAAGGCACCACCTGTCTGCATGGCGGAACGGATAACTTCAGCCACCGGCGCTGGCAGATCCGCCGCCGCTCAGCGGATTCCGTGACATTCTCCCTGCAATCCCCGGATGGCGACCAGGGCTTTCCCGGTAATCTCAGCGCAGAAGTCACTTATCAGCTGACGCCGGAAAACGAAGTCCGCCTGACTTACCGGACACAAACAGACAAAGCCTGTCCGGTCAGCCTGACTAATCACGCTTACTTTAACCTTGCCGGTGAAAACAGCGGCGTGAAGGTGACAGAAGGGGAAATGCAGATCCGGGCGGACAAACGGCTGGGGCTGAATGCAGATAACTTGCCGGACGGGACGCTCTGCCCGGTAGCCGGCACTGTGTTTGATTTGCGCGCCCGCAGGCCGCTGTCACAGGGTTTTATGTCTGAGGCGGCACAGCAGCAGGCAAAAGGCTTTGATCACGCCTTTGTACCGGATCCGGCATTGTGTGACGGTAAACAGATTATCGCGGCGTACTGGTCACCGGCGGGGGATGTGTGCCTGGAAGTGGCGACCACCATGCCCTGCATACAGCTTTATACCGGCAATTATCTCGGCGGTCAGCCGGGAAAACACGGCGATTATCAGGATTATGCCGGGCTGGCGCTGGAAACCCAGTATTTCCCGGACGGGCCGAATCACCCGCACTGGCCGGATGCAGTCAGGGGAATTTCAGCGGCGGGGGAACAGCGGGAGAGTGTAACAGTATACCGGTTTGTGTTTTAGACAGTGGCTCACAACGGTGAGCCACTCAGGCCGTTGACAAACTTTGCTTTATCAGACAATACGGACACCGGCAGGCATTACACGTTCCGGGGTCAGCAGGACGCTTTCTGAGCCGTCATCGGTTTCGGCGCACAGCAGCATACATTCAGAGGTTTCGCCGCGCATTTTGGCTTTTTGCAGATTGCACAGCACCACGACCTGCTTATGCAGTAACTCTTCCTCTGTATAATACGGCACGAGACTGGTGACGGTCTGAAGTGAGCGGTCACCTACATTTATCTGAACAATATAGAGTTTATCGGCATTTTCGTGACGTTTAACATCCGTGATCCGGCCGGTGCGGATCTCCAGTTTAGCGAAATCAGGGTAAGCGACAGTTTCCATAGTAAAATCCGATAAAATTTTAGTAAAAGATAATAAAAATTAGCAGAGTTACACCGGATGGCAAGTACCGGGATCACAAAACAATAACGGAGCGGTAAATGGCAACCATTAAAGATGTTGCGAAACTGGCGGGGGTATCAGTGGCAACGGTCTCGCGGGTTATCAATCAGTCACCGAAAGCCGGTGCGGAATCCATCCGTGCGGTTCAGGCGGCCATGAAGGAGCTGGCTTACCGCCCGAATGCGGCGGCGCGGGCGCTGGTCAGCCAGAGCAGTGATATTGTCGGCGTACTGGTGGGGGATGTGTCCGATCCGTTTTTCGGTTCATTGGTCAAAGCCGCAGATGAGGTGGCGCATCAGCACGGAAAACATCTTTTAATCGGCAATGGCTACCACCGGCAGGAGGATGAGCGGCGCGGTATCGAATTACTGATGAACAGCCGCTGTGATGCCTGTGTGATCCATGCCAAGGCACTGAGTGATGAAGAGCTGCGCGGCTATGCAGCGGAGATGCCGTCGATGGTATTTATCAACCGTATGATCCCGGGGCTGGAAAACCGCTGTGTTGCTCTGGATAACCGGCGCGGGACTCAGCTTGCCACACAATATCTGCTGAAACAGGGGCACCGCCATATTGCCTGTTTATCGTCATCACACACGATTGAAGACAGCGCTCAGAGGCTGGCGGGCTACAGAGACGCTCTGACAGAAGCCGGTTGTGAGCTTCCTGAGGCCTATATTGCCGTTGGTGAACCGGTGGCAGAAGGCGGGGAAGCGGCAATGAGCGCTGTTTTGTCCCTTTCACTGCCGGTGACGGCGGTGGTGGCATACAACGATTTTATGGCGGCGGGGGCGCTGTCGGTGATTGAGGCAAACGGGTTACGTGCGCCGGAAGATATTTCTGTTATCGGCTTTGATGACAGCATGATCGCACGATATATCCAACCTCGTCTGACCACAATACGCTATCCTGTTGATATGATGGCTCAGACAGCAACACAGCTGGCACTGGCGCTGGCGTCCTCGCAGGCGCTGCCGTTTTGTCCGCCGTGTTACACACCGACTCTGGTTCTCCGCCACTCGGTGATGAGCAGATTTTCCTGACGAGAATGTGTTAATTTTATTTATTAGTTATCCCTCACTATTTACTTTGGTACTTTGTTAGAAGGCTGCAAATTCACCTGAATTTGCAGCATTTTTTTTATCCTGCGATTTTCATTCCCGCCGTTTACTCTCCAGCTGTACTTTCCGGTTTAACGATGTCACAGCAATTTATTATCACCGTGATAATAATTTTCATTTGCGATCATATTCTCAATAGCATATATCAATGATAGGATTAATCATTCTCATTTAATATTTCAAATAAAAAATATCAATCCAGTCAGGGAATAATATGAACGCCTCATTCAAACGCTCACTGCTTGCTGTTGCTGTTATGTCAGCGGCCACCGCCGCTTATGCTGAAAATAAAGATGACACCATCGTGGTTACCGCTTCCGGTTTTGCGCAGGAAATGCGCGATGCACCGGCGAGTATCACCGTTATCACCAAGGAACAGTTACAAAATAAACCGGCTGCCAACCTGATTGACATGGTGAAAGATGTGGAAGGTGTCAGTGTGATCGGCGGTAGCCTGAAGCCGGATATCAGCATCCGTGGTCTGTCCGGGGATTACACCCTGATTATGGTGGATGGTTGTCGTCAGAACAGCCGTGAGTCCCGCCCGAACGGCAGCGGCGGTTACGAAGCCGGGTTTATCCCGCCGGTGGAAGCCATTGAACGCATTGAAGTGATCCGCGGACCGATGTCCTCCCTGTATGGTTCCGATGCGATGGGTGGTGTGATTAACATCATCACTAAAGCAGTGGCAGACGAATGGCACGGCTCAATGGGTATGGGCGGTATCATTCAGGAAAGTAAAGATTACGGTAACTCCGCAAATACGGATTTCTATGTCTCCGGACCGCTGATTAAAGATAAGCTGGGGTTACAGGTGTACGGCGGGCTGAACTATCGCCGCGAAGACCACCTCCAGGAAGGTACACCGCGTAAAGACGACAAAAATATCACCGCCAAACTGGCCTTTACGCCGATCGAAGGGCAGAAATTCCTTGCGGAAGTCGGGCGCAGCACGCAGGAACATACATCTACCCCGGGGAAATCCATTGCTGATTCTGCCAACTTCGGGAATATTACCAATCAGGCTAAAGACAAGCTGGAAACTAATAACAACCGTAACCACTGGGCGTTAACCTGGAAAGGTGACTGGGATGAGATCAACAGCGAACTCAGTGTCTATCAGGAAAATACTATCCGGAAAACCCGTACCGGCACACGTGAGATGGGTAATGAAACATGGAATATGGCTTATGACCATCGTCAGCCGGAAATTACGAACACGGTTGTTGATGGAAAAGTCACTGCATTCCTGCCGTCTAATATCCTGACTCTGGGCGGACAATACCAGTACGCCAAACTGAAAGATGATTCCGTCACAGATTCTATCAGCGTTCCTGACGGGAAAGGCGGCACAAAATTACAACCTGTTTACGCCAGCGAATCGGTATCAGTGGATCAAAAAGCTCTGTTTGCAGAAGATGAATTCAGTGTAACTGACGACCTGACGCTGACCGGCGGTCTGCGTATGGATGACCACGAATTCTACGGTAAGCACTGGAACCCGCGTGCCTATGCTGTCTATAAACTGACAGATGAAATCACCATCAAAGGTGGCGTGGCGAAAGCCTTCCGTGCCCCGACACTGCGTGAACTCAGTCCGAACTTCGGGACGTCCACCCAGGGCGGTAACGCGGTGATGTACGGTAACCGCGACCTGAAACCGGAAACCAGCGTCACCGAAGAGCTGGGTATCTCTTATGACCACGAATCCGGATTTTTCGTCAGCGCAACCCTGTTTAACACCGAATTCAAAAACAAACTGACCAGCTACCAGGACGGCACAGAGAAAGATCCGATCACAGGTCTGAACAAATTTGTTTACGACAACGTGGGTAAAGCGAATATCCGTGGTGTGGAAATGGCTTCCCGTATTCCGGTGGCAGAAAAATGGAATCTGAACCTGAACTACACCTTCACCGATTCAGAACGTAAGAGTGACGACGAAAAACTCAACGGTAAATCCCTGAAAGGACAACCGCTGGAAATGACACCGCGTCATATGGCGAATGCCAGACTTGACTGGCAGTACCGCCCGGATATGAACTTCTACACTCAGGCAAACTACACCGGCAAACAGGTCTGGGCAGCACAGCGTAACGGGGCCAAACAGCCGCGTGAACGCAGCGGGATCACCACCCTCGACCTCGGGATGACATACCAGGTCATGCCAAATGCGCTGCTGAACTTCGCAGTACTGAACATCGCCAATGAGAAAGGGGATGATATCGAGACTAACGGGAACTGGCAGATCGATGAAGGGCGCCGGTATTGGGCTAATCTGAAACTGAATTTCTGATTACGCGTCATCCTTCGCCCTGTGGCGGCGTTGGCTTCGTTCGGCTCCCCCGGGCACATACTGGTGTATGCTCCCGGGGATATCCTCACTTTGCCGCCTTGCCACAGAGCGAATGATTTAGCGTAACGCGTCTCTTTGTTTTGTGGCGGCGTTGGCTGCTCTCAGGAAACCAGGTCAATATTCTGTTTACACAATACGTTATGTAGACGGCAGATGCTTCGCAGAAAAACGAAAAGCGTAGAGCGCCAGGGATGGCGCGATCCGAGCGAACAAGGATGTGACAGCGTCTTTTCGTTCTGCGTGGTATCAGCCGGATCACCGTGGCAGAATCAGGCCCCCGGAATCCTTCCCTTGCCGCCTTGCCACAGAACGGATGATTCAGCAGATTTCGCGAACAAGGATGTGTCAGCGTCTTTCCGC
>NZ_KV791684.1:0-13255 GCF_001807955.1 Morganella sp. HMSC11D09 | reverse complement strand
TTTCCGCTTTGCCGGTTATCCCGCTGCCCGGGTTTGAAAGAAAATGGTTTTATTTTTTCCGGGGATGGCGCGAACCGAATCTGCGTCATCCTCCGTCCCGTGGCAGAATTGGTTTTTTAAGTAAGTCTTTCCCGGAGTCAGGATGTGGAAAAAAATAATGGTGATTTGTTGCATGATGGCTGTATCTCCCCTGATGGCGCGGCCTTCACAAGAGATTACGCCGCTCACTGAAGCGGCAGAGCAACAGTTCACAGTAACGCATCATGAGATGCAGCAGGGTGATCGTCACTACCGCCTCTTTATCGCGCAGCCGAAACAGCCGCAGACGGCGTACACTGTGCTCTATATGCTCGATGGTAACGGACAGTTTCCGATGATGATTAACCGGCTCAGCGCCGGTAAAACCCGGCCGCTGCCGCTGGTGGTGGGGATCGGTTATCCCTCAGATCAGGCTTACCCGAAAACCCGCACCTTTGATTACACACCGCCCGCAACCGGTGAACAGTTTGCTGCAGGCGGCGGTGAACTTCCTTTCCGGCAGTTTATCCGCGAACAGGTTATTCCGTGGGTGAGCAGTCACTATTCTGTTAACGACCACCGCTACTTCTTTGGCCACAGCCTCGGCGGATTGTTTGTGCTGAGAACGGCCACGGATGAACCCGGTTTATTTACCGATTACATCAGTGCCAGCCCGTCCCTCTGGTGGGACAATGGCACTTATATGACAGCGGAACGATTTGATCGCCTCCCGGCGGATATCCGGCTGACCATCACCCAGGGCGGACTGGAAGAAAAACCGGATCTGAGCAAAATGAGTGAAGAGCAGAAACATAATCTGTCCGTCCGTTACAGTGACATTACCGCGCGAGAAGTGTGTGAGCAGTTACAACTGCGGGGCAAACAGTGTCAGTTCCTGAGCTTCCCCGGAAAGTCCCACGGCAGTGTTATCCCCGATGCACTGGAGACGGTGATTTCCTTATTACCGGCGGATAAGGAAAAATAAGTTATTTTTTTGTTAATCTGCATGTGAAAATACCGAAAATAACAGGGGAAACCCCATATTCCTCTGTTATTTCCTTCCATAACAAAAACTACTCGCAGCCATTAGTTTTTTTGATTTCATTTTTCCCTCACAAGGGGCTATATTCCGCTCCGTTTCAGACATAAATTCACAATCCACTGCTTCTATCAATGACCCGTCATCAACCATTTTGGCGATGAAACAGCCTGAGAAAAAAAGCAGCGTCATGTTTTTTTGATTTTTTTGTTTTAGGTGGAGAAAAGCAGTGAGTCACAGCATCCGCACGCCGCGTCCTGACAGTGTGTTAATCCCTGTCGCCGGTCTGACGTTATTTGCGATTGCATCCGGTTATCTGATGAGCCTGATCCCGTTATCGCTGGGTCATTTTGCCATCGGTACCGATTACGCAGGCTGGTTAGCCAGTGCTTACTATATTGGTTTATTACTCGGTTCGATGCTGATTGAGCCGGTAATTGCCCGTATCGGTCACCGCCGTTCCTTTATTCTCTTTGTGCTGGCGCTGGCGGCAACCGTGGCGGTTCTGCCGTTTTATACCGATCTCAGCGCATGGCTGGCATCCCGTATGCTGGCCGGGGTGGCGGTTGCCGGTATTTTTGTGGTGATTGAATCCTGGTTACTGATTGGCGATAACCCGGCTGTCCGTGCCAAACGTCTGAGCTTCTACATGACTGCACTGTACGGCGGCACCACACTGGGTCAGCTGGCGATCGGCGTGTTCGGAACCGCAGGTGTCGTGCCGTTTGCGGTGGTGATGGTGCTGCTGTTTGCCGCTGTGCTGCCGCCGCTGTTCTCCAAAGCACAACCGGTGTGTCACGGCGGGCATAAAAGCCTATCCCTGAAACAGATCCTGCGTCTGAGCAAACCGGCGATGGTCGGCTGTATGACTTCCGGCATTGTGATGGGCACCATTTACGGGCTGATGCCGCTGGCATTGCAGGAAAAACATTACAATACCGAACAGGTCGGCGGCCTGATGGCGGCCATTATCCTCGGCGGGATGATTATCCAGCCGGTGATCAGCAAATTATCTTCCCGCATGAGCAAAGTATTATTGCTGGCGATGGTCTCACTCGCCGGGGTATTTGCGATGGGAATGATTTATCTCTCCGGTCACTATCTGGTGATGGTGGTGGCGCTGACACTGCTGGGGATGTCTTCCTTTGCCCTGTATCCGGTGGCAATCACACTGGCGTGTGACACACTTACCGCGAATGTGATTGTGGCGGCAACACAGGTGATGCTGTTCTGCTACAGTGTGGGGTCGGCGGCGGGCCCGCTGGTGGCCGGACAGTTTATGAAACAGCCGGACGGCATTATGAGTTTCTTCTTCATTGTGCTGCTCTCCACCGCGATTTATATGCTGCTTTCTGCGGTGCGCCGCAAATCCCGGATTCTGGCAAGCTGATACTGCCGGAATGAAAAATGCCCTCATTGAGGGCATTTTTGTACATCGGTATTTATTCTGCGGTTTTTGGTTTATGGACAATATCCGCATAATGACTTTTATCATCCGGTTTCGGATAGACGCGGTAAATATATTCATCCGGCGTCACTTTGATATTTTCGACCACCCGGGTAAACAGCACTTCCCCTTTATCATTCTTACCGGTCAGCGTCCGGGTTTTACCGTCCGCGCTGAAGGACCAGTCGCCCTGTAATTTCAGCTTTCCTTCCGGGGTGTACATCTTAACGGAACCGTCTTTTTCATAGTTGGCCAGACCAAAGAAGCCCGCCACACTTTCATCGGTGGCCGGAATGGCTTTACCGTCCTGATCCAGTGCCTCTGTCGTTACCCAGGTTTTGCCAATCAGATAATCAGCGGTATTTGCGGCTTTCTGTGCCGTGGCTGTCAGGGGTTTTACCTGAACATCCGCTGTGGCCGCCAGTGCTGAAAAGGAATACGCCGCTGCGATGATACCGGCAATCATTGTTGTTTTTTTCATGTCAGTTCCTCAGGTTGTTCTGTTTGCTGTCTTTTTTAGTGATAACAATTCCCTATATCAATAATAAGGGGATTAATCTTATTGGCTCATTTTTTATGTAAGGAAGTATAAAGCTGATTAAATTTTATCGTCATTTCTGACACATCTTTCTTCGTGCAAAAAGGTTGAAATGTGGAGAAAAAATGAAGAACTGTGCAGAAATTATGATGAATTGTGCAGGGATTATGGTTTCATAGTCAGAAAGGGTAAAACGGATTGTCTTACACACCGGTATCGGCAATGATGACATCAACAGCAAAACAGTGCTTCAGAAAATTAATTAAGAAGGAATGTTAATATGAAAAAAATCATTGCAGGTGTTATCGGTCTGAGTTTATTAGGTGCGGGTATGACCGCGTTCGCAGCACCGGCTCCGGTTAATCAGCCGCAGCAGAATGGTCAGTATATGAATGGCTACGGCAACTGCGACGGTAACGGCGGTCGTCATATGATGCGCGGCAACCATGACGGGCGCGGCTATCATAATAACCGCGGATACCATAATGGTGGTTACAACCGTGCACCGGTCTTTCAGTCAGCACTGACCACTGCCACCCCGGGTGAAGCCCTGAAAAAAATGAGCGCTGATGCCCCGGCAGTCAGTAAAGACGGCAAACAGTATTTTGTCCGCGCCAGCGTCCGTGATATGAACGGCAACACGCTGTATCAGTCTTCATTATCCACCGCAACGCCGAAAGAAGCACTGACGAAAATGGCGGGTGATGCACCAGCTGCCGCATCCGGCCAGCAGTATTATGTCCGCGCAGGCATTATGGAAATTCTGCCGGTTAACAACACCGCACAGTAATCGCTGTCATGAACAAACAAAAATGCCCTCTGATGAGGGCGTTTTTGCTTTACGGATAAAAGTCTGAGCGGTCAGAGTGTCAGTGCAGTTTCCAGAGCCAGCTCAATCATATTGTGCATCGCGTTCTGGCGCTGATCGATGGTCAGTTTACCGCCGTTTTTAATATGATCAGAAGTGGTGAGGATCGCCAGTGCCCGTGCGCCCAGCTCCGCCGCGACGGTGTACAGCCCGGCGACTTCCATATCCACCCCGAGAATGCCGTATTGCTCCATCACGGCAAACAGTTCCGGGCGGGTGGTGTAAAACAGATCCGCAGTAAACACGTTACCGGTCTTGACCGGTAACTGCAGACGCTCAGCGGTTTTCACCGCAGATGCCAGCAGGTGCCAGTCCGCCAGTGCCGCCAGGTCGTTACCGTAAAAACGGTCACGGTTCACTTTGGAATCGGTACTTGCGCCCATGGCGATCACCACATCCATCAGTGACACATCATCCCGCACTGCGCCGCAGGTGCCGATACGGATGAGGTTTTTCACACCAAAATCCTGAATCAACTCATACGCATACATTGAAATTGAGGGGATACCCATGCCGTGAGCCATCACCGAAATCCGTTTGCCTTTGTATTCTCCGGTATAACCCAGCATATTGCGGACGCTGTTTACTTCCCGCGCCTGCGATAAATAATGTTCAGCAATAAACTTGGCGCGCAGGGGATCTCCGGGCATAATGATGGTTTCCGCGAAATCGTTTGCGCTTGCCTGAATTGCAACTGCCATAAAAGCACTCTCCTCTCAATCAAACCGTGTGAAGGGTCGGTATTTGTTGGTCAGCATGTTAACACGGTTTGGTTTTTATGCCGCCGCTGACGGCGGATTTTTCACTCAGGGTTTTTACCGGATTACACATATGAATACAGCAATCGGCATTCTCGGGATCGTGGTACTGCTGGGAATAGGTTATTTACTGTCTGAAAACCGCCGCGCGATTAATCTGCGCACGGTGGTACTGGCTTTTACCATTGAACTGGCGCTGGGCGGATTAATTCTCTATTCCCCGGCCGGGCAGCACGTTTTATTTGTGATGGCAGAGGCGGTCACCACGGTGATCAACTTCAATAATGCCGGAACATCCTTTATTTTCGGCGGTCTGGTCTCTGACAAAATGTTTGAGATTTTCGGCAGCGGCGGGTTTGTTATCGCGTTGAGGGTATTGCCGATTATTGTCTTTTTCTCCGCCTTGTCAGCGGTACTTTATTATCTGGGGATTATGCAGATCCTCGTGCGCTGGGTCGGCGGGGCGTTACAGCGTCTGCTGAAAACCAGCCGTGCGGAATCGATGAACTCAGCGGCCAATATTTTTCTTGGTGTGACAGAAGCGCCTTTGCTGGTTAAACCGTATCTCGGCAGCATGACCCGCTCTGAACTGTTTGCTGTACTGTGCGGCGGGCTGGCATCTATCGCCGGTACTATGCTGGTGAGCTATGCTTCGCTGGGGGTGAAAATGGAATACCTGCTGGCCGCTTCCTTTATGGCGGCACCAGGCGGGTTACTGTTTGCTAAACTGATGATCCCGGAAACACAGCAGACGGCCGATGAATCCGGCGCCAAACCGGTGCAGGAAAACCGCCCGGCGAATATTATTGACGCGGCGGCGGAAGGGGCGATTAACGGCCTGAATATGGCGCTGGCGGTCGGCGCAATGCTGCTGGCGTTTGTCAGCCTGGTGGCGCTGTTAAACGGATTGCTCGGCGGTGTCGGCGGCTGGTTCGGTCTGCCGGATCTGAGCATGGAGCTGATCCTGGGCTATCTGCTGTCACCGCTGGCGTGGCTGATGGGTATTCCGTGGAATGAAGCGCTGACATCCGGTGCCATTATCGGGCAGAAAATTGTTATCAACGAATTTTTTGCCTATGCCAACCTGGCGGAATATCTGAAGGGCAATGAAGTCGTGGCTGCCACCGGTCTGCCGATGACTGAGCGGACACAAATCATCCTCTCGTTCGCTCTGTGCGGGTTTGCCAACTTCGGTACCGTGGCAATTGCTATCGGCGGTATCGGCAGTCTGATCCCGAACCGGCGCAAAGAAATTGCCACCCTCGGGATGAAAGCACTGGTCGCAGGGGTATTATCCAACCTGATGGCGGCCACAATTGCGGGGCTGTTTATCGGCGGATAAACAATCTGTGATCTGCTCTTCCGAAGCAACCTGAATGTCAGGTTCATGATAACGGGCAGGCGAACGAAAAGCATGCGAGCCATGGATGGCGAGCCTGAGCGTACAGGGAGGTATTTACAGCGGCTTTTCGTTTTGCCCGTTATCATCAGAACCGGAAGGGCGGCGCCGGGCTTAACACCGCACCGTCCTGTCCGGCAGAGGATTACTTATAATCCCCCTGCAGATAACGGTAAAAAGAGGGATTCACCCATACTTTTTCACTCGTTACCTGCATCCCGCTTTTCGCTTTGCGGATATTTTCCGCCTGTTTTTCCGCGTTTTCCGGCAGTGCCATCAAATCAGCCTGATAATGACCGCTGGTCACACGGGTTTCGGCTACCACATCATAACCGTCCACAGGGACATAACTGCGGTAAAACGGCTGCCACCAGGCGGCGCGGATCAGCCCTTTCTGGTCAGCAGTATTTTTCTTGGCGTACTGGTCAATCAGGCTCTGAAAGCGGTTACGCTCTTCAGCTGACGGAAATTCCAGGTCGAGATTATATTCACTGGCGATCGCCACTTTTTTGCCGCTTTTCAGCGTGGTAACCGGATAATCCGCCTCACCCCATTCGTCCAGATAAAGAAACGCAGATGATTTCGGCGTCAGCTGCACTTTCGGATCAAACCCTTCGCGGCGCAGCAGATAAATCAGCTGGGCGGCGTGATCGATATCATTATGGCCGTAGCGGATCATCCGTGTTTTATCAAAGCCGGATTCTTCGCGGGTATCCACCAGGTTATAGCCGCTGGTATAGCCTTTATCAATAAAGTTATTCAGGGTTTTCAGCGTCTTCGTGTCATTCGGGAACACTGCGGTTTTCCAGGCGGTATGCAGGCGCGGCACAATATTTTTATCCGACACATTGCCGAGATAGCGGGTGTGCTCCTGCTGTTGTGCATCAACAAAGGCCTGAAGCTTATCACTCTCTGCTGCCGGATTTTTCAGGTCATCCGCCGTCAGGGCACCGATGGTGATCATCAGCGCATCGAACCGATTTGCTTCCGGCTGCTGTGTCAGTGCGGAAATCTGTGCCGGGCTGTAGGTCTCCGCCAGTTCGGTCAGAGAGAGCTTTTCGGCGGCCTGCTGTGAGGTCAGCGCCAGAGCAGGGTGTAAACCACTGAAAAAGAATGCAGATAACAACGTACCGATAAATAACGATTTTTGCATGTTTTATCCTGTAAATGCAGCGAACAAACGATTGCATCACCATATCACAGAGTTGCAATCTGAGTGATAAAGTGTCGTGATTTTTTTACACCGGACAGAGATGAAAAAATGCGCGTCAACCCTTGCAGGACGGAGCGGGATGAGTAAGATACGCGGTACGTGATAGTCATCACGGTTTTGGAGAGATTATGAAAGCGCTTTACCGTAAGTTTATAAAAAAAATCGATCAGTTTTCCGCTCTTATCCCGATGCGTTTTTTCTGATCCGGCGTTCCCGTCTCTCCCTGCGCGTCATATGAACAGTGCGCTGCACCTGAATAAGCAACCGCAGAGCTTCCCGGCGGGTAAACAGCGGATGTTGCCAGTGTAACAGGGTGAAATACATGATTTGCCTCCCGGCAGATCAGAGAGAACCGCTGCACAAGCGGCCGGAGCATGATTTGCCTCCGGCCGTCTGTAACCGCTTATTTAAATGCCGGCAGCCAGCCGAACACATCCAGAATGACCGTCAGATACACAATCGCACCGCAGACAATCACCAGATTCAGTACCGCGCTGTTACACGGCGAACGGTAAATGGTATCGCTGTCGCTGTAGCGTTTGCGGGAGGCTTTTACCAGGAACGGCGGTAAAATCACACTCCAGATAGTAAAGGCCAGACCGGCATAACCGATGGCATAAACGAATCCGTTCGGGAAGAAGAAACACACCACCGCCGGTGGCAGATACGTCACTACTGCTGTTTTGAAACGACCGGCGCTGTCATTTTTAAAGTTCAGCAGGTCGGCAATATAGTCAAACAGGCCGAGTGTTGCTGCCAGCAGGGAACTGGCCACCGCAAAGTTACCGAAGAATGTCAGGATAAGATCCATGGTTTTCCCTGACATCACCCCGCCGATAGCCTCAACGAACACATCAATGTTCCCGCCTTTGGCAATAATCGGGGAGAAGTTGGCGCGGCTGATATTGCCCATCGTGACACCCAGCCAGAAGATATACAGCAGTACCGCAAATATTGTCCCGATAATAATTGAACGGGTAATAAAGCGGAATTTGGTTTTGCCGTACAACTTCACCAGGCTCGGCACGTTACCGTGGAAACCAAACGAAATAATACAGAACGGCAGTGTCATCAGAACATAAGGCAGATATTTCGTTCCGGGTATTGCCACTGATGCGGAATCCAGCAGATTGGCAATTTCCACGTGTGCAACCAGTCCGGAGAAGGTGGCAAAGAACGCGATAAACTTACCGAAAATTAAAATGGTGGTAATACGTCCGACCCATAATGAGCTGTACCAGACAATCGCAGCCACCAGACAGGCGACAATCACGACCGCGGCTTTTATCGGCAGGGCGACACCGGTATATTTCAATATCGTCTGAGTCAGAACAGCGGATGACCCGGAGATATAGGCATACGTCAGAATATAGAGTACAAACCCGAAGGCAATACCCACGACAATATTCCATTTTTTGCCCAGTAACTCGGTGGTGAAGGTATTAAAGCTGGCGCCCGGTTCAAAATGCAGGTTAACTTCAACTAACATCAGACCGGTCAGTAACATCATAATTGCAACTAAAATCAAAATAACGGTGGCACCGGAAAACCAGACACCGGCCATCGCAATCGGCAAAGAAAACATACCGCCGCCAACGACTGTTGCTATAACAAGCATGGTTCCGCTGGTCAGTCCGGGTGATTTATTTGTATCGGCACTATGAATACTCATAATAAAAGTTTCCTATTAATGATAAATATCACCAACAGCATTCATATTTATCGATTTTATTTGTTCTTTATTGTTATAGGGATGCAGAGACAAAAAGGCCCCATTAAAATAATGAGGCCTCTGTCATCAGATAATTACACGTAATCAAAGCGTGCAGTGAAGAAGCGTAACTGCTTCGGCTCGTATACGAACTTCAGCCCTTTAATGTCTTCTTTGTGTTTGAACAGTTTGATAATACCGTCAGCAACCAGATCCATGTGTGCATAGGTGTATACACGACGAGGAATAGTCAGACGAACGGTTTCCAGCTTCGGACGGTGATGGTCGCCGGTTTCTTTGTTACGGCCTGCGGAGATAATACCGCGCTCCATAGAACGTACACCGGTTTCCATGTAGATGCTGGCTGCCAGGCTCTGTGCCGGGAACTCATCCTGGGTCAGATGCGGGCAGAAACGGCGTGCATCGAGGAATACTGCGTGGCCGCCGACCGGCTCAACAATCGGTACACCGGCTGCTTTCAGTTTTTCGCCCAGGTAACGAACCTGCTTGACGCGGTGCTCGATATATTCGAACTGCATCGCTTCGCGTAAACCGATAGCCATCGCTTCCATATCACGACCGGCCAGACCACCGTAAGAAGGCATCCCTTCATAAACCACAACCAGTTCACGTGCAGCAGAGAACATGTCGTCGTCGTTCATACACAGGAAACCACCGATGTTCACCAGACAGTCTTTTTTACCACTCATGGTACAACCGTCAGCGTAGCTGAACATTTCGTGAACGATGTCTTTAATGGAGACATCTTCGAAGCCTTCTTCCTGCTCTTTGATGAAGTAGGCGTTTTCCACACAGCGGGTCGCATCGTAGAACACTTTGATGCCGTGCTTGTCACATAACTGGCGGACTTCACGCATGTTTGCCATAGAGACCGGCTGACCACCTGCCAGGTTTACGGTTACCGCCAGACAGATATAAGCGATATTTTCCGCGCCTTTCTCAGCAATCAGTTTTTCCAGTTTTTTAATGTCGATGTTGCCTTTGAATTTCACATCCAGGCCCGCATCGTGAGCTTCATCGCGGACGATATCGATGAATGTCGCACCATTTTTTTCCTGGTGATAACGGGTGGTGGTGAAGTACATGTTACCTGCAACATACTGGCCCGGTTTGATAGCTAATGAAGAGAGTAAGTTCTCTGCGCCGCGACCCTGGTGAGTAGGAACGATGTGTTTAAAGCCGAATAATTCCTGAACAGTTCTTTCCAGATGGAAGAAGTTTTCGCTGCCCGCGTATGCTTCGTCACCCATCATCATGCCGGCCCATTGTTTATCGGACATGGCGTTGGTGCCGCTATCGGTCAGTAAATCGACATAAACGTCTTTGGAATTCAACAAGAAAGTGTTGTACCCGGCCTCTTTCATTCTTTTGATACGCTCTTCGCGAGGGATCATGGATACGGTTTCAACACTTTTAATACGATACGGTTCTGCTGGATACATCATGGTAAAATCTCCAATTATTTATAATAATAACTCGATAATTTACACAGGCATTTATCTGTTTATAAGTATCATGCCTTGTGAATGATATAGCATTTGTAAATCCGGTAGTGTTCTTGTCTTAATTCAAATTCAGTTTTTTTATTTCTGTTATTTCTTTCTCTGCCATCCTTCTCGTTTGGCGTGAAATCATCATGCGTGAAAAAAAATGAAAAGGGAATGGGGGGTGCTGAAATAAACAAAATCCGTATTAATCACAGGTGTAAACCGGGTGATCTGTATCACTTAAACTGAAATAATTCATTATATTCAATGAATTGTATTTGTTAATGTCTTGTTGTGTATTTATGTTAAATATACATTTACCTCATCGTTAAAATCCGGGAGTAATATGAATAATTCAATGCTGTCGGGCAGTTATGCTGCAATGAAAAGCCATTTTATTCTGTGGGATTTTATATAGGTTAAGAAAAAGTAAATAAGGGTTAAACGTACAAATTTAAATCTATCTTTACAGGAAGAATAAAAAAACGGATGAGAAGTCTTGTTCTTTTTTAACAAAAACTATGCATCAGATGCACTGGTACGGTAATTTAAGTTAAAATATCTTATAAGTAACAATTGTTATAATCATCTTTGTTTTTATTGATCGTACGGAAAAATGTTATGATTTATTGAATCCTTCAACTGAAACCTGGGATAAAAATAAAAATGTGACACAGTCAGGATAAATTTGATGATAAAGATCACATTGATAATGCTACGTTACATGAATGAAAAGTAAGCGACAGCAGGGAATAACAAAGATATTTAATTAAAGCAGTGAATTGTTATGCATTCCGGTATGTGGTTGTTTAGTGATCATATTCACGGTTTCGCATTTACAGTCATGTTAGTAAAGCAAAACGCTGTACTTAAATGTTTACATTATCAGCGGGTGAATAGTAACAGGATGTGTGTGATATACATATTTCCCCGGGTCTTGTTATTGAAATTTAACGCTATTATTTTATATTTATTTAGCATTTAAATCCATAATTCATATTAATATCAGTTAATAATTAGAGTCAAGTTCTTGTTGTCAGGTTATTCATCTTTGATGGTATCCGGAGTGATTTACAGAGACAGACACGATTTCATGAAGAATCAGCAACCGCCCGCTGAAAACGGAAAATAACGAATTTGTGCTTCAGATCACGCAAGGAAGGTATGAATAAAGAAGAAAAATCAGGCAAAGCGGCAGAGATTTCCGGTTTTCAGCTTGAAAACCCTGCCGGGCAGGAGTGTAATAATGCCGTGCCGGATTAGCTCAGTTGGCAGAGCAGTTCATTCGTAATGAAAAGGTCACCAGTTCGAATCCGGTATCCGGCACCATTACTTATCAAAGAGTTAGCGATTATCTCCCGATGCCAGCTTTTCACCTTGGGACGTATTTGGGACGTAACTGTCAAAAATGGCATCTATTTGCTTCGCATGTTCGGTAAGATGATTTGGTGCCAGATGGGCATATCTGCGCACCATTTCTATCGACTCCCACCCACCCATTTCCTGTAACACTGAAAGCGGAACGCCAGACTGGATCAGCCAGCTTGCCCAGGTGTGTCTCAGGTCGTGGAAACGGAAATCGTCGATACCGGCTCTTTTTAATGCTGCTCTCCATGCGGTATTAGAATCCGTCCTCATCTTTCTTACTGCCGCAACCGGTGTTCCGTCATTCCTGTATGACGGTTCAGTGTGGACAAATACCCATTTGTGATGGCGACCAATCTGGCTGCGCAAAACCCTGCATGCGGTATCGTTCAGGGCTACACCGATCGCTTTACCTGATTTACTGTCTTCAGGGTAAATCCATGCCACTTTCCGCTGCATGTCTATCTGCTGCCACTCAAGGTTAAGTATGTTCGAACGACGCAGGCCGGTTGACAGAGCGAACCTGACGACTGACTTTAATGGCTCAGGACATTCATCAATCAGTCTTTTCGCCTCGACAGGCTCAAGCCACCGGACTCTCCGGTCACGAATAGATGGGATTTTTATCACAGGTGACTTTTCTATCCACTTCCATTCTCTTTCCGCCGCTCTGAGTAGCGCCTTAATGAAAGAAAGGTATCTCGCCTTTGTGGCCGTAGTGACAGGCTTCGCTGTAAACAGTGGAACCTCCTTTCCATTCCTTTTTGCTGTATCGGCTTTCCTTCTCCAGCAGTTTTCAGCATGCTTGTTTGTCATCTTGCTGATGATCTTGTAAATGGCATTCTCGGTTATATCCTTCAGCCGGACACCCTCGAAGTACTCAAGCCAGAAAGCGATAAAGTTCTTATCATCCTCTATCGATTTTTTATCTGCTTTTTCCTCAAGCCATCGCAGGCAGGCCTCCTCATAGGTATAGTCCGGGAAGTCCCCTACCTGCTCAATTCGCCATTGTTCGGCCTTTAATTTGTCGTGCAGCTCCTGGGCTTGCTTCCGGTCGGACGTACCAAGCGACTTTTTAATTCTCTTGCCGCCAGGTGTCGCGAAGTCGCAATACCAAGAGTTACCACGTTTGAAGATTGACATTTGTGATCTCCTTTCACATCAATCTCGCTCTCGGCGATAGTGTTGATCGGATTGCTCAGTGCCGCAAGGCAGGCTGACTCTGGAAACAGATAGGGTGACTTCTTTTTGAACGGGTCTTTCCGCTGATACGAAATGCGTCCGGCGCGGCACCATGACGTAAGCGTATCAGGGCTTACGCCGATAAATTTAGCAGCCTCGTCGCGTGTCATCGTGACTTTATCCATCCTTCATCTCCTTCTGTAACGTAC
>NZ_KV791683.1:0-37317 GCF_001807955.1 Morganella sp. HMSC11D09 | reverse complement strand
GAATGAAGAACTACGGAGAAGTAGATATCTGGCGGGCTTTATAAACGAAAACGGACCTCCGTAGAGATCCGTTGACATGAATTAGTGGTGCCCGGACTCGGAATCGAACCAAGGACACGGGGATTTTCAATCCCCTGCTCTACCGACTGAGCTATCCGGGCAACGAGGCGTATTAAACCCGATTCCGTTCGGGGCGTCAATCTTATTTCCTTCAAATTTAATCAAGTGCCGGTTTTTTCTGCAATTTACTGAAGTTTTAATCAATAACGTCTGTTTTTACGGCATAACACGTAAAATTACCGGCGGACAACTGCGGATGCTGTCCGCCGGAAAGCTTAACGGCGGTAACCTTTTTGCAGGTCGTTTACTTTGCGCAGGTAATTGCGGGATTCTCCGGACGGGTGTTTTGTCGTCAGGGTTTCATACACTTTACCCGGCTCCATACCGCTGATAATGCGGGCGGCCTGTTTCTTATCACTGTGGAAGACACGCAGCACACTGCCCGCACCGCCGTTGTAGGCAGTGATCACCGCATAGCGCCGTGATGTCGGGTTGCTGATCTCACCGAGATAGGTATTCTGCAGAATCGCCAGATATGCGGTACCGGTATCGATGTTGCTTGCCGGGTCAAACAGATAGCTGCGGCCCGGTACACCGGAGCGGCCCTGTGATTTAAACACATCACGTCCGGCGGTGTTCGGCATAATCTGCATCAGTCCCAGCGCATCAGAGCGGCTGACCGCATACGGGTTAAAGCTGGATTCCGTCTGCATAATCGCAAGGATCAGAGACTCTTCCACGCCGTATTTGGCGGATGCCTGACGAACCAGCGGCAGGTATTTGTGAGCACGCTGATCCAGATGGTTCGGCACCAGTTTCAGGGTGATATAGGTGATCATCTGTGAGCCGGACTGGCGGCGCTGTAAACGGTTGGTCACCAGATAATCCGCGAATTTGGTGGCGCGCCACTCCCAGCGGATCGGCTGTCCGGTATGATCCAGCACCTGGCCGAACAGGAACGGCTCTTTACTGATGGTGACATCGTTGGCATCAGAATAGAGGTCAACCGAGCCCGGATCCTCTCCCATCAGCAGGGTATTGATAATCGCCTGACGCAGATGCGCTTCCGGCTCAACCCCCGCCAGCGTCTCAATAGTGACGGTACCGGCATCAAAGTTGATATGGGAACGGGTGTAGTACTGATCGGTGTATTTGACATAATCTTTCGGACCGGCGATCAGAACTTCTTTTATACCCCAGATATTTTCAATGTTATGGGCAAACTGACCCATCAGAATATCAAATCCGTTGGTATCCTTAACATATTCAGGACGGTAATCCGTCTGTTCCTGTGAACCGGTACAGGAAGCCAGCAGCGGCGCAATAATGATCAGTGCAGCAAGTTTTTTCATGGGTATAAATACGGTGTGATCCGGGTTCAGATACAACATCAGAGCCGGGAAAGGGCTCTGATGACAGGGTTATTTTTCAGGCGGTGTATAGCCTTCAATGTGGATATCGTGGCCTTCAAACAGGAATTTGACCATCTCCTGTTCCAGCAGTTTGCGATCATCCGGGTTCATGGTGCTGAGTTTTTTCTCGTTGATCAGCATGGTCTGTTTGGACATCCACTGCTGCCAGGCTTCTTTGGAAATCTCATTAAAAATACGTTTACCTAATTCGCCCGGATAGAGCTGAAAATCCTGGCCGTCAGCCTCACGCTGAAGAAAAGTGCAAAAAATTGTTCTGCTCATGTAACATCCTCAAAAATGGGGTTCTTTACCCGATCTGCTTAAGCAAGGTTTCCACCGGGGCGGCCAGGCCGATCGCCGGCGGATTTTGGCTGTTATACCAAATCCCTTCGCTGTCGTCATGGACTGCTGTGCGATCGGTGACGTTTGCGGCAACGGGCACAATATCCAGGTGAAAATGGCTGAATGTGTGGCGGAAGGCAATCAGCTGCTGCAACGGTGAGTGGCTGATACGGCGCTGTGCCAGCCAGTCGTGCATGGCGTCTTCCGTTGCAAACTGCGGAAAACTGTATAATCCGCCCCAAATCCCTTTTGCCGGACGCTTTTCCAGCCAGATCTCATTATCATGCTGAATGATAAGAAAGTAAGCGGTTTTTTCCGGAATTGATTGTTTCGGTTTTTTTCCGGGATACGCCGCCGGGTTGTGCTCTGCATACCCAATGCAGCCGGACTGCAGCGGGCACAGCTCGCACTTGGGTTTGCTGCGTGTGCAGACCATCGCGCCCAGATCCATCATCGCCTGATTAAAATACTGCACACCGTCAGCCGGGGTCACATCTTCGGCGATCGCCCAGAGACGGTTTTCCACCTCTTTTTTACCGGGCCAGCCGCTGACGGCGTAACAGCGCGCCAGCACCCGTTTGACATTGCCGTCCAGAATCGGGAAATGCTGATTCTGAGAGAGGGACAGAATCGCGCCTGCGGTTGAGCGCCCGACACCGGGCAGGGCAACCACATCCTCAAACGTGACCGGGAACTGTCCGCCGAATTCAGAAGCGATAGTCTGCGCGGCTTTATGCAGATTGCGGGCACGGGCGTAATAGCCGAGCCCGGTCCATAAATGCAGCACTTCATCAAGTGGGGCGGCAGCCAGGTCTGTGACCGCCGGAAACCGTTCAATAAAACGGTTAAAATAAGGAATAACCGTTGCCACCTGGGTCTGCTGTAACATCACTTCAGAGAGCCAGACATGGTAAGGCGTTTTCTCCTGCTGCCAGGGCAGGTTTTTTCTGCCGTAGCGGTGATACCACGTCAGAACCGATTGCGAAAATTGCTGTGCTTCCATGAGAATAAAATAATAATTGAATAGTTTTAATTGACGGGAATTCCAGCACACTGTTTTGCGACTGTAAACCAACTTTTGCCTGAAATTGTGCGAAAGAGGATGATTAACCGGTGCGAAGTCGGTTGTCTCTTGCTAAACTTGCCGCACTTTGCGTGTGTCAGCGCAGCGCAGCCCGTTGTGCCGGACACATTATGATTTATTTTTGCCGGGATACTGACAGCAAACCTTATGATCAACAATGTAATTTCGCCGGAATTTAATGAAGACGGCAGAGCCCTGCGCCGTGTCCGCAGTTTTGTGCGCCGTCAGGGACGGCTGACCAAACGTCAGGAAGATGCCCTGACAGACCTGTGGCCGTCAGCAGGGGTGGATTTTACCCCGGAACTGCTGGATTTTACCGCACTGTTCGGGCGTGATGCATCGGTCACACTGGAGATCGGTTTCGGCATGGGCGCCTCTCTGGTGGAGATGGCGAAACAGAATCCGGATAAAAACTATCTGGGGATTGAAGTGCATGCTCCGGGTGTCGGTGCCTGTCTGGCGGATGCGCAGGAAGCCGGGGTGACGAACCTGCGGGTGATGTGCCATGATGCCATCGAAGTGCTGGATAAAATGATCCCGGATAACAGCCTGCATATGGTGCAGCTGTTCTTCCCTGATCCGTGGCATAAGGCCCGTCACAATAAACGGCGCATTGTTCAGCTGCCGTTTGCGGAAAAAGTGCGGACAAAACTGACGCAGGGCGGTATCTTCCATATGGCGACAGACTGGCAGCCGTATGCGGAGCACATGCTTGAGGTCATGACTCAGGCACCGGGTTACCGCAATCTGTCAGCAACACAGGATTATGTACCGCGCCCGGAAACCCGGCCGGTCACGAAGTTTGAAAAACGCGGCCATCGCTTAGGCCATGGCGTCTGGGATCTGATGTTTGAGAGGATGAAATAATGGCAACACAACGTAGTCGTCGTTTACGGAAAAAAATGCGTATCGATGAGTTCCGCGAACTCGGTTTTTCCTTCAAATGGGACTTCCCGGAAGGCACTGATGTCGACACTATCGACCGCACCGTTGACCAGCTGGTTGAGGAAGTGATCGAGCCGAACGGCCTGGCGCTGGATGCCAGCGGTTACCTGAGCTGGGAAGCCATGGTCTGTTTACAGAAAATCGGTGAATGTACCGATGAGCACCGTAAGCTGGTGGGTGACTGGCTGAAAGCCAAAGGGATGCAGAACATTCAGATGTCTGAACTGTTCGATATCTGGTGGGACTGAGATAAATTTCTTACCACGCTAATTATTAATAAGGGCACCTGAAAAGGTGCCCTTATCTCTCTCCGGCCTCCGGAGTTGTGGCGTGCCGTGTTTTGGAGTAACAACCTTGACCACACACTTTAGTAATGAACTGCTGGACGATATCTTACACCGTGTCCGGCCGCTGATTGGCTCCGGTAAAGTGGCGGATTATATTCCGGCGCTGGCGGAAGTCTCACCTGACTGGCTGGGGATCGCGGTGTGTACCGTGGACGGGGAGATTTTTGCCGCCGGTGATGCGTATCAGCGCTTTTCGGTGCAGTCCATTTCCAAAGTGCTGAGTCTGACACTTGCGATGACGCGTTATAAGGAATCGGAGATCTGGTCGCGGGTCGGCAAAGAGCCGTCCGGTCTGCCGTTTAACTCACTGGTGCTGCTGGAGATGGAAAAGGGTATTCCGCGCAATCCCTTTATAAATGCCGGGGCGATTATTATCGCGGATATGCTGCAGTCCCGCCTCAGTGCGCCGCGTCAGCGGATGCTGGAGTTTGTCCGCAAACTGACCGGCAGTCAGGATATCACTTATGATTTGCAGGTGGCACGTTCTGAACTGGAGCACGGCAGCCGCAATGCGGCTATTGCTTTCCTGATGAAATCCTTCGGCAATTTTGAGAATAATGTACTGACTGTGCTGGAGAACTATTTTCACTATTGCGCACTCTCAATGAACTGTGCTGAACTGGCAACCTGTTTTGCTTATCTGGCCAACGGCGGTGTGCCGCTGGGCGGTCAGGAGCCTGTGATCACGCCGTTGCAGTCACGGCAGATAAATGCCCTGATGCTGACCTGCGGGATGTATGACGGTTCCGGGGAATTTGCTTACCGGATAGGCATGCCCGGTAAATCCGGGGTCGGCGGCGGGATCGTCTGTGTGGTGCCGGGTGAGTTTTCTGTGGTGGTCTGGTCTCCGGAACTGGATGATTCAGGGAACTCTTTGGCCGGTTGCGCTGCCTTAGAAATGTTATCCGCAAAAATCGGGCGCTCTATTTTCTGAACCCGCCGGGTTCAGCGTCCGCTGTCTGAGAATCAGGAGTGTTTATGTTACGTAAATGGATTGCCGTTCTGAGTCTGGGTGCCGCGTCACTGGCATCGGCGGAAGGGTATCAGTGCAGTGTCACCCCGCAGGATGATTTGGTTATCACACCGGCCTATGTGCAGGTGATCGGGAAAAGCGGGGAAATGAAGATCACCCCTGACGGGCAGATCACCCGCGACGGCAAATCCCTGACACTCAGCGCCGCACAGAGTGCGGATGCAAAACGCTACCAGTCAGGTGTGCGTCAGGATGTGCCGTGGATAAAACAGCAGGCGGTAAACCGGATCGGTAAATCCCGTCAGGCTGTGGATAAAGTGCTGATCAAAGAGATGGGGCAGGACAGCAAACTGCGCGGCCATCTGACAACCCTGGAAGCGGATCTGAATAAACAGGTTGATCGGATCATTGAAACCCGTCCGGATGGTTATGCCTTCCATCATCAGGCGATTAAGCAGGTGGAGCAGGACGGACGGGCGCAGATCCAGCAGCGCCTCGGCGGTATGCTTCAGGATGCTATCAATGAAATCGGCCGCAAACAGCTGCTTGCCGGGCTGACCGGTGACAAAAGCGCCGCCGGTGCGGCACTGAGCGGGCTGGACGGGTTACAGAAATCCTTACAGCAGGCCGTGCGTGAACAGGAAGATGATTTTAAACAGTTCAGCAAACAGGTGTGCGGCAAAGTCACTACCCTGGAACAACAGCGTATTCAGCTGATAAATTCCCTTAAGTAATATAAGGTTACCGGTACATTCTGTGCCGGTAACTGCTTTTTTAACCGATCAGGTTCAAATAAATGGTAATTGTTATGATAATGATTCTTATTTGATTGACATGTTTCGGCTTCTGCCTAGAATGAACTGCGACGTTAAACGCATTTAATCAGGCAGGAACATGAAAAAGATCATTCCGTTAGTGTTAATTCCGTTTTTAGGCTTTGCCTCCGCTTCCGCGCTGGCTGACTCCGCGCCGAAATATACCCCGAATCATATTGCCGCCGTGGCGGATAAAAGCCCGCTGCTGACCATCGAACATCAGTCGGGCTCTGCGAAAGTGGCACAAAAGCCATCCCGCGTGGTGCTGTTTGACTTTGGTGTGTACGACACCATGAATAAGCTGGGACTGGCTGACAATGTTGTCGCGCTGCCGCTGGGCAATCTGCCGTCATATCTGAAAGGTCAGGTGGACAGCAAAGTCGCTGATGCAGGCGGAATGAAAACGCCGGACCTGGCAAAAATTGCAGAACTGAAGCCGGATCTGATTGTGATCACCGGCCGTCAGGGCAAATCATTTGATGAACTGAACAAAATCGCGCCGACAGTGAACCTCGGTACCGGCGGTGATGATTATCTGGCTGCGGCAGAGGCGAATATTACTCTGATCGGTCAGCTTTATGATATTGAGAAGAAAACCGCAGAAGAACTGGCCGCACTGAATAAAACCGTTGCTCAGGCTCAGGAAAAAGCCGCCAAATCCGGTAAGAAAGTGCTGGTGATGCTGCATAATGACGGTAAATTATTCCCGAATAAACAGCCGGTTGTCTATCAGGTGGTGAAAGCGGCTGCTGTTGATATTCCGGTTGACCCGAAAGCAGAGAAAGATAAACGCCCGCTGGTGACTCCGGAAATGGTGGCAGAGCTGAATCCGGATGTGATTCTGGTGATTGACCGCAGCGCGGCGATTGGTGCAGGGCAGTGGGATAAAGCGGCTTTTGAAACCGATGGTGTGAAAAAGACCAATGCCTTTAAAAATGACAAGATTATCGTGTTACAGCCGGATCTCTGGTATCTCTCCGGCGGCGGGCTGGACAGTCTGAACCGTCAGGTGCAGGCCGTAGAAAGCGCGCTGTAATCCGCTGATTCAGATAAATAATAAAAACCCGGACGTGAAAACGGCCGGGTCAGGCCGTTGACAAACCCGCAGGGGTTGGCGACGACCGCCAGGGGTTGTAAAAATAAACCAGGAAAATCAATTTATTGATTTTCGGCTGATAACACAAAGCAGGAAAAACCACGTTTTATCCTGCTTTGTCAGCAATCTCATCCGGACGTGAAAGCGGCCGGGTTTTTGTTTTATAAAAACCGTTCCAGCAACGTATTGAGGAATAACTTGCCGTGTTCGGTTATCTGCCAGTGGGTTGCGGTTTCAGAAATCTCACCGGCATTCAGTGCCGCTTCAATCTGCGGACGAACCACGGATTCCGGCAGTCCGGTATAAGCGGTGAAATCCCGGCGCGGCATCGCTTCCAGCAGGCGGAACCGGTTCATAAAGAACTCAAACGGCCGGTCTTCCGTTGCCACCTCATTTTGCTGATCAAGATAGCGCCCTTCCATATAACCGCGCGGATGTTTGGTTTTGACTGTCCGCAGAATGCGTCCGTCAGCAAACGAAATTTTGCCGTGCGCACCACAGCCGATCCCGAGGTAATCCCCGAAACGCCAGTAGTTGAGGTTATGCTGACACTGAAATCCCGGTTTTGCATACGCGGAGGTTTCATACTGCACATAACCGGCCTGTGTCAGTAACTGATGGCCCTGTGAGAAAATATCCCACAGCAGGTCGTCATCCGGCAGCACCGGCGGGCGGGAGCCGAAACTGGTGTTCGGTTCAATCGTCAGCTGATACCAGGAAAGATGCGGCGGGGCGAGTTCAATCGCCTGGCGCAGGTCACTGAGCGCTTCGCCGAGATGCTGCTCCGGCAGCCCGTGCATCAGGTCGAGGTTAAAACTGCGCAGTCCGAGTGTCGCCGCGAGCCGGGCAGCCCGTTTGGCTTCTCCGGCATCGTGAATACGCCCGAGGCGGATCAGTTTGTCATCACCGAAGCTCTGCACTCCAATGGAAATGCGGTTGATACCGGCTTTCTGGTAGCCGCTGAAACGATCGGCTTCCACAGTGCCCGGATTGGCTTCCATGGTCACTTCCGCATCTGCCGCGACAGGAATACGGGCACGTACGCCGTCCATCAGTGTCTGCATCGCTTCCGCACTCAGCAGGCTGGGGGTGCCGCCGCCGATAAAGATAGTGCGGATTTCGCGACCGGCAACCAGCGGCAGATCGGCATCCAGATCCGCCAGCAGATGTGCCACATAATCATCATGCGGCACTTCACCTTTCAGCGCGTGAGAGTTGAAATCACAGTAAGGGCACTTCTGAACACACCACGGGATATGAATATACAGACTGAGCGGGGGAAGCTTACCCATTACGCAGGGCTTCCGACAGTAGTGCCAGCGCTTTGCCGCGGTGAGACATAGCCTGTTTCTCTTCCGGACGCAGCTGCGCGGCAGTTTTATTCAGTTCAGGCAGCCAGAAGACAGGATCATAACCGAAACCGCCTTCGCCCTGCGCCTGCTCTGCAATCACACCGGCCCAGCGGCCGTGGCAGATGATCGGTGTCGGGTCATTTTCGTGACGCATATACACCAGTACACAGTTGAAGTGCGCCTGACGCTGCGCCACAGGTACGCCGTCAAGGGCGGCCAGCAGTTTTACGATATTGGCGCCGTCGTTGCCGTCAGTTCCGGCATAGCGGGCGGAGTAGATCCCCGGCGCACCGCCGAGGTAATCGACGGAAATCCCGGAGTCATCCGCAATAGCCGGTAAACCGGTTACTTTTGCTGCGTGACGCGCTTTGATAATGGCATTTTCAACAAAGGTCAGGCCGGTTTCCTCAACGGAGCCGACTCCCAGTTCCGTCTGTGCCACCACATCCATACCGGCATCCGCCAGCAGTGAGGCCATTTCGCGGACTTTTCCGGCATTGCCGGTAGCTAAAACAATTTTGCGGGTCATATCAGCGCCTGATTACATAAATATCCACTGAACAATATCGTTATAGAGATAGCCCAGTGCATACAGAATAAAAATGACAATCATTGCAGAGAAATCAATACCGCCCATCGGCGGAATGATACGGCGGAACGGCGACATCAGCGGCTCGGTCAGCTGCATCAGTACATAATCCACCGGGTTGCGGCCCTGGCTGAACCAGCTCAGCAGCGCGCGGGCGAGGATCACCCAGAATACCGTCATACCTGCAAGATAAAGAAGATTAAAGAAAGCGACTAACAGCATCAGCCCGCCGAGTTGTCCCTGAAAACCGGCCAGAAACCACGGAAAGAGCAGTTTCAGCAGTACGGCAACATAGGCCACCAGCACAGAAGCCGTATCAATCGGGCCGATAGCCGGAATAATACGGCGCAGCGGACGGACAACCGGCTGTGTGGCTTTCACGACAAACTGGGCAAACGGATTATAAAAGTCCGCGCGCGCCCATTGCATCCAGACACGCAGCAGTAAAATCGTGGCATAGGCATGCAGGAGCGTGGTGACAACAAAATTCAGTGTTTGCATCGGTGAAATCCTTAACAGAAAACAAATTAACCGGTTTGTGATAACGCACTAAGGTACCGGAAGGTCATGATACCGAATGATCAGGATACAGAATAGTTACGCGCACCGAAAATTGCAGTGCCGATGCGTACCATGGTCGAACCGCAGGTAATTGCAGCATCCATATCGTCGGTCATGCCCATCGATAACGTATCCGCCTGCGGGTATTTCCCCTGCAGTTCACGGAAAGCCGTTTCCATCTGACGGAAAACCGCAGACTGGCGCTCAGGATCCGTTTCCGGTGCAGGTATTGCCATCAGTCCGCGCAGACAGACATTCGGCAGTACGGCAACCTGCTCCGCCAGCGCCGGTAATTCCGCAAGGGTGATACCGGATTTACTGTTCTCATCACTGATATTGATCTGGATAAGTACATTCAGCGGTGCTTTATCTGCCGGACGCTGGTCACTCAGGCGCTGGGCGATTTTCAGCCGGTCGATGGTATGACACCAGTCAAAATGCTCCGCAACCAGACGGCTTTTATTAGACTGCAGCGGGCCGATAAAGTGCCATTCCAGATTTTGATTCGCAGAGAAATACTGAATTTTTTCAACGCCTTCCTGGACGTAGTTTTCACCAAAGCGGGTTTGTCCGGCAGCTATCGCTTCTTCGAGCGCGCTCACAGGTTTGGTTTTACTGACGGCAAGTAAGGTCACTGTGTGTGGATCGCGGCCGCATTTTTGCGCCGCAGCGGTTATACGTTCTCTGATTTCTGTCAGATTGTCTTTTATTGGTTTCATGATGATCCGGGAGATAACCTAATGAATATGGATAATTTAATCGCCCTTAGTGTAAAGCATAATGCATCCGATCTGCACCTTTGTGTTGGTCAGGTGCCGGTGTTACGGGTGGATGGAGAGCTTTTTTCGCAGACACACTGTGCGGCGGTAACCGATGACGCACTGCGCGGCTGGGTAAAGACGATCCTCGACCAGGCAAATTACCACAGATTGATGACAAAAGGGCAGGCGGATCTTGCGTTGTTTATCCGCGATCAACCTTTGCGGGTGAATATTTTTATGGCGGGGGGATTGCTGAACGCCGCACTGCGGCTGATAAGCCCCGCAGTTCCTTCTCTGGAGGATATCCTGGCACCGCCGGTGTTTGCCGGGCTGCTGTCAAAAACGCAAAGCGGCCTGATTCTGGTCACCGGGGCGACCGGCAGCGGAAAATCAAGCACGCTGGCGGCGCTGCTCAGTTATATCAATCAGCATTTCCGGCGGCATGTGATTACCCTCGAGGACCCGGTGGAGTTCCGTCACCGCAGCAGGCAGTCGCTGATCCGCCAGCGGGAAATCGGCCGTGATTGTGAGGATTATCAGCAGGGGCTGACAGCCGCGCTGAGACAGGATCCGGATGTGATTATGCTGGGGGAATTGCGGGATGAGGCGGCTATCCGGCTTGCCCTGACGGCGGCGGAAACCGGGCATCTGGTGCTGAGTACGCTCCACACCAGAGGCGCGATTGCGGCGATAGAGCGGTTGACGGATGTGTTCAGCGGTGCGGAGAAAAACCGTGTGTGCAGCCAGATGGCAGGCAGTCTGGTGGCCGTGCTGAGCCAGCATCTGGTGGCTAAACAGGGGGGCGGACGCTGTGCACTGTTTGATGTGCTGATCAATACCCCGGCGGTGGCGAGCCTTATCCGTGATAATAAAGCGTATCAGATTGCCTCTCACCAGCAGTCAGGCTCACAGTCCGGGATGATGACGGAGGAGCAGTGCCTGCAATGGCGGCGCGGCAGAGGAGAGATAGCCGGGGAGGCGGGCGCGGTACCGGCATGGTAAACAGTACCGCGCGCCGGGTGCGGGATAATCAGCCGTAAAGCTGTTCGAACCAGCTTTCAAGGATAATCACGGCAGAGGCGGAATCCACTTTGTCTTTGCCGAGGGCGCGGTAGCCACCGTCTGCAAACAGATTGGCGCGGGCTTCCACTGTGCTGAGGCGTTCGTCATGGAGTTCAGCGCGGATCCCGAAACGCCCGTGCAGGCGGTTGGCGAATTTTTTCGCCTGATTAGTGACCAGCTGCGGCGTGCCGTCCATATTGAGCGGCAGGCCGACAACCACATAATCCGGCTGCCATTCACGGAACACAGCGGCGATCAGCTCCCAGTCAGGAATTCCCTCACGGGCTTTCAGTGCCGCCAGCGGGCGGGCGGTACCGGTGATGGTCTGACCGACAGCCACACCAATGCTTTTGGTGCCGAAATCAAAGGCAATCACAGTATTGCTGCTCATTATGCGTGTCCGGCCTGTTGTGCGATGGTGTAAATATTCACGCCGATACCGGCGGCAGCTTCGCGCCAGCGGTCGGGCATCGGGGTACGGAACAGCAGGCGCTCGCTGGCATCCGCCACCAGCCAGCTGTTTTCCATGATTTCCCGCTCCAGCTGACCGGCCGTCCAGCTTGAGTAACCGAGCGTCATCAGGTAGTGCTCCGGTTGCTCTGCGGTTCCCAGCGTTTCCAGCACGTCTTTTGATGTGGTCAGAAACAGGTCATCGGTCAGGCGGGTACTGGCAGCGTACTTTTTATCACCGGAGTGCAGGACAAAGCCGTTCTCTTCGGAAACGGGACCGCCGACCAGAACCGGTTTTTCCAGCGACTGGTTTTCATCACGGATGTCCGGGGAGATTTTCAGCTTCTGCAGAATTTTACCGACAGACAGCTGTTCGATCGGTTTGTTGATCACCAGTCCCATCGCCCCGTTTTCATTGTGTTCACACAGATACACAACTGAACGCGCAAAATACGGATCATCCAGCGAGGGCATAGCAATGAGAATATGATGTTGTAAGTTCATAACCTTCTTTTCAGTCTGCCCGCAGACCGGAAAAAACAGCCTGCGGGTGTGAATGTACGGACACAGCGCCGGCTGTTACCGGCTGAGACGTTTTTCAATGGCATCCATCAGCATGCCGGTGACAGAAACATCCGGTTGTGCGGCTTCAATTTCGCGGGCACAGGTCGGGCTGGTTACGTTGATTTCAGTCAGGCGGTCGCCGATTACATCGAGGCCGACAAAAATCAGACCTTTTTCTTTGAGGACCGGTGCCACGCTGCGGGCAATGGCCCAATCGCTCTCACTCAGCGGACGCACTTCACCGTGACCACCGGCAGCGAGGTTACCGCGCGTTTCGCCTTTGGCCGGAATGCGCGCCAGGCAGTAAGGAACCGGCTCGCCGTCCACCACCAGGATACGTTTGTCACCGTCTTTGATGGCAGGCAGGAAGTTTTGCGCCATGCAGAAAGTATGACCGTGATTTGTCAGGGTTTCGATAATCACGCCGACGTTCGGATCATCCTGTTTCAGACGGAAAATAGATGCACCGCCCATGCCGTCGAGCGGTTTGAAAATCACATCACCGTGTTTTTGGTGGAATTCACGCAGACGTTGTGCACTGCGGGTGACCAGGGTGTCCGGGGTCAGATCGGCAAACCAGGCGGTGAACAGTTTTTCGTTACAGTCGCGCAGGCTCTGCGGTTTGTTGACGATCAGGGAACCGGCACTTTCCGCACGCTCCAGGATATAGGTGGCGTAAATGAATTCAGTATCAAATGGCGGATCTTTGCGCATCAGAATGACATTCAGTGTACCCAGCGCGATATCCTGCTCACTGCCGAACTGATACCAGCCTGCCGGGTCTTCTTTCACCGTCAGAGTGCGGGTACGGGCACGGGCAACGCCCTGATGCAGATAAAGGTCATTCATCTCCATATAATGGATTTCATAACCACGGCGCTGTGCTTCGAGCAGCATCGCGAAACTGGTGTCTTTTTTGATTTTGATGGAATCGATAGGATCCATCACAATACCGAGCTTGATCATTTTTTCTCCTTAACCCAGATCGCCGAAACGCACCTGCAATGCGGTGATTGCAGTGAGCGCGGTGGTTTCTGTGCGTAATACACGCGGCCCTAATAATATGTCGGTAAACTGATGACCGGCGGTCATCGCGATTTCCTCTGCCGACAGCCCGCCTTCCGGGCCAATCAGCAATCGCACTTTAGCGGTTTCTGCGGGCAGTGTAT
This sequence comes from Morganella sp. HMSC11D09, assembly GCF_001807955.1. Classification (NCBI taxonomy): domain Bacteria; kingdom Pseudomonadati; phylum Pseudomonadota; class Gammaproteobacteria; order Enterobacterales; family Morganellaceae; genus Morganella; species Morganella sp. HMSC11D09. The sequence continues at coordinate 23,735 of NZ_KV791683.1, read as the reverse complement.
TGATACTTTGTGATGCACGCGGATGTAAATTTATCTTCAGGGCATCATCATTTTCCGCACACCATGCTTCCAGACTCTGCACCGGGCGGATCTCCGGAACCACGTTGCGGCCGCACTGCTCGCAGGCGGCGATGGCAATTTTCTGCCACTGCTGCTGTTTTTTGTCCAGCCGTTCACCGTCCAGTTTAACACCACAGCGTTCAGAGATCAGGGGGGTAATAATCTGAACACCCAGTTCAACGGATTTCTGAATGGTGAATTCCATTTTTTCGCCGCGTGACATCACTTGTCCGAGATGGATGGACAGCGGGGATTCGCGGTTGTCGTCCTGCTCATCTGTTACACGGACGGACACACTTTTTTTGCTGATATCCGTAATTTCGGCATTAAAAATCCGGTTGGTGCCGTTAAACAGGATCAGGGAATAGCCGGTTTTCATCCGGAGCACACGGGCAACATGGTTGGCGCCGTCATCTGTCAGTTCAGTCACCAGGCCGGGGGTTAAAGTGCCGGGGTGATAAATGCGCGGGATCCGCATGAAAATATCCTTTACGTTCTGCCGGCACACTGCCGGTTGATACACATTGCCCCATGATAATAGAGGGGGGATCCTCACTGCAAGCATCAGCCGGGATCATTACATGCCGGGGTAACTGTCAATATTGCGTGATGGATCGAAAAAAAATGTAATTCGGCTGTAATCAGGGAAAAAAACGTGTCTTTCCCGGGACGGTCAGGCAGGCTGCGGATATCGCAACAGAGAAAGGCGCGGGGGAAACATGGACTGGCTGATTATGATTATCTGGGGAGTATTTTTGCCGCCGCCGCTGAAAGCCGGGACGGAATATATTCTGCGCCATTACTATCAGTATCCGCAGCGGTTACCGGGCGGGTGGCTGTATCTGCACTGCCTGTTATCCGGCGTGCTGATAGTGTTCTGGTCAGACGGGCAGGGTGTGTATGTCCTGTTTCTGACACTGCTGTTTTTGTGCTTGGTGATGCTGTTTCATATTGATAACTCGGTATTTTATCTGCCGGATAAACTGGTGTTTCCGGTGCTGTGGGCCGGATTGCTGTTTCAGAATGAGGTCCGGCTGGTGACGATCTCTTCCGCGTTGTACGGGGTGATCGGCGGTTTTTTTCTGCTCTGGAGTGTGGCGGAAGGCTATGCCTGGTGCCGGAAAAAAAGCGGCCTGGGCGGCGGGGATATCAAACTGTTTTCTGCCTCCGGTGCCTGGGTGGGGGCGGAACAGCTCGCGCTGTTGCTGATGCTGGCCTGTGTGTCCGCGCTGGTGGTGTCCGGGCTGCAATATTTACGTCACCGCTGTCATCATCACCCGCGATGCGGCCCGCGCATTATTGCCTTCGGGCCGCATTTAATTGCGGGGATGATTATGGTGATGGGAATGATATCAGGCAGTCGTTTTCAGTAACGGGATCAGCCTTTCCCAGTGTGATTCCGCACCGAGTACAGCCTGGTTCGGGATGTGCTGAAATGCGCCGTCCTCTTCCAGCAGCAGGGTCGGGAAGCCGCCGGTCGGGTTATGCACAAATAACTGACGGCTCTCATGAATATGCTGCTCAGTATTATCAGACTGAATATCACTGATACCCAGTTTATCCGCCAGTCTGCGCAAAGTATCGCGGTTAAGCGGCAGCCCGTCCTGATAATAGGCTTTCTGGCAGGCTTCCAGCATGTCAATGCCTTTACCGGACTGCGCCTGTGCACTGAGAATAGCGGCAATCGGCGGCACGGAATCCATCACCCACTCCTGATTTTTCAGCAGGGTGTAAAAGGCATCGGTAAACGGTTGTCCGGTCAGCTGAGTGATGCGCTGATTGTGGTTGCGGATCATCTCCCGCATGCTGTCATCTGCCGGGCGGCGCTGTGAACCGGTGATCATTCCGCCGCCGTGCAGGGCGATCGTCACGCCCTGCTTATGTGCTGCCTGAATAAACGGCGCGATACCATAACACCAGCCGCAGAGCGGATCATAAATATAGTGCAGCGTTTTTACTGACATTCTGTTTTCCTTAAATCAGATTACTGCGGCCAGCGCATTTCGCCTTTGAGCACTTTGGCACTCAGTTCGAGGCTTGACTCATCCGCCAGGGCCGGGTAAGCGGCTTTCAGTGTGCTGATCATCTGCTGTGAGTCCTTACTCTCTTTCAGAGCGGTTTCCGCACGGGTCAGATAATCTGCGGTAAAGGTAATGGCAGCCGGTGAAAAATGGCTGTTACCGACATAATGGCCGGGCACCACGGTGGCCGGATGTTTGTCCTGCATACTTTTCAGCGACTGCTGCCAGTACTGACGGGATTCCGGGGTTTGCGTATCCGCCAGCCAGACATGGATATTCTCTGAAACCAGCACGCCGCCCATCACTGCGGACAGTGACGGCACCCATACATAACTGCGCTCCGGCGCCGGGCTGTTCAGTCCCTCAATCAGAATACTTTCCCCTTCCAGCATAATGCGGTTGCCTTCTAACGGTTCCGGCACAATGATACTCTGCGGGGCATTCTCTTTCAGAACCGGTCCCCAGTAAGCCAGTTTGCCGTCTTTGCTCTCTTTAATCAGTGCGACGGTCTGCGGAGTGGCGACAATCTTAGCCTGCGGGAAGGCTTTTTTCAGTTCATCCAGACCGAAATAGAAATCCGGATCAGAATGGCTGATATAAATGGTGGTCAGCGTTTTGCCGGTCGCACGGATTTTATCCGCCAGTACCTGAGCATCATCTTTCTGAAACTGGGCATCAATCAGAACCACCTCATTTTTGCCGCTGATGATTTCCGAGGAAACCGGGAAGATACTTTTTTCGCCGGGGTTATACACTTCCAGCGACAGCGGTGCGGCGGCAGTAACAAAAGAAGCCCCCATCAGGGCGCTGAATACCAGTGAGGTACGGATTGCAGAAGTCATGGTGTTATCCTTTTTGCAGGTGAATCGTTAAGATGACGCTATAATAAGTTGCATAATCCGCCGGAAAAACCCCATAATCCGGTCTTCATTGTTGCATAAACCGGACAAATAAAATGGACAGGATCACTGCCGCTCAGGTTTTTATTGCCATTACCGAACAGCGCAGCATGAGCAAAGCTGCGGATATGCTGGGAATGTCCCGCGCGATGGTCACGCGCTATCTGGCCGAAATGGAAAACTGGGCCGGTGTGCGGTTGCTGAACCGGACAACCCGCAGTCTGACGCTGACCTCCGCCGGTGAAGCGGTGCTGACGCAAAGCCGGGAATTGCTGTCACTGGCAACGGCGATTGCCCGTCCGGTGGTGACGGAAGATGAGGCGGTCAGCGGCCTGGTGCGTGTCACCTGTGCCCAGTCACTGGCGATGGTGGCACTGTCAAAGGCGCTTGTGCAGTTCCGGGCCCGCTATCCGGCTGTTGCTGTCGATGTGCAGGTCACAAACAAGGCGATCAGCCTGGTGGAGGAGCGCATTGATCTGGGGATCCGCATCACCAACAATCTCGAACCAAACCTGATCGCGAAGCCGCTTTCCCGTTGTGATTCTGTGGTCTGTGCATCACCGGCCTATCTGGAAAAACACGGGTACCCGCCGTCACCCGAAGCACTCAGTGAACTGACCTGTCTGACCTATAATTTTTACGGCCGCAGTCTGTGGCTGTTTGAACGGGATGAACAGGTGATTTCTGTCCCGGTAAGCGGGGCGCTCAGTGCCAATGAATCCACTTTTCTGCTGGAAGCAACGCTGAACGGGGAAGGTATTGCATTGCAGCCTTACTGTTCGGTGTATGAACATCTGAAAACCGGGCGACTGGTACGTCTGTTTCCTGAATACCGGCTGCCTGCGCTCGGCATTTATGGCATTTATACCAGCCGCGAGCATATGGCGCGGCCGCTGCGCCTGCTGCTGGATTTTCTGGCGGAGTGGTTTGCGCATTCGCCGGACTGGCTGCCGTATCTGCTGGATGAAAAAACTAACCGGTAACCCGCTTTAACTGCCGCAGAACGGCCTGCATATGCTGGCGGAGATGGGTGATAAAAATATCTGTCAGTACAGAATGCGGCCTGTGCAGCGGGCGGATCAGGCTCACGGTGAACGGAATATCCTCACTGAACGGGCGGACACAAATTCCGCTGCAATCCATGGCAGTCAGCGGGTTAACGACAGACACCCCCAGCCCCTCCCTGACCATGGCACATACCGAGGCCGCACTGTGTGTTTCCATGATCATCCGGCGCGGGATCTGCTTTTCACTGAACAATGTATCGATTTTCTGCCGGTAACTGTCCGCAACGGACAGACTGATAAAATTCTGCTGCGCAAAATCAGCAGGGGTCAGTACTGATTTGCTGCACAGCGGATGCGACTCCGGCAGCACACAGACTTCACTGAGCGTGAGCAGGGTTTCCTGCAGGGTGCCGGGTGGTGTCAGCTGATGTTCGGTGATCCCGAGGTCATAACGCTGGGCGGAGAGCCACTCTTCAAGAAGCGGTGATTCCTGCGGGGCGATTTCAAAATTCACATCCGGATACTGCGCATGAAATGTGCGGCAGACCGCGGGCAGTAATGACTGAGCAAAGGCGGGCAGACAGGTGATTGCCAGCTGGGCATGCTGAAACTGGCGGATGCTCTCCGCTGCCCGGCTGATGCGCTCAAGCCCGTAATACGATCGCTCCACTTCCTCAAATAACCGCAGCCCCTGTTCTGTCGGGTGCAGGCGGCCTTTGATGCGGTCGAAAACACGGAACCCGAGGATTTTTTCGAAACGGGCAAGCTCCCGGCTGACCGTCGGCTGTGAGGTATGCAGCAGTTGCGCGGCATCCGTCAGACTTTTTGTTGTCATAACCGCGTGGAAAATATCAATGTGACGCCAGGAGTAGTGTTCCATTATTCATCAAGTCCATATCAGTAATGAATAGATCTTAGCAAATCAGATATTTTAAATCGCGCAGAATTTTTGTCACGATGGAAAAAAATGAGATCACGATCAAAAAGAGCACAACATCATGACCATCGCAACCAAAACACTCCGCGCCCCGTTTACCCCGGATGCCCTGCGCAGCCTGGCTCAGCAGTACGGTACCCCGCTGTGGCTGTATGACAGTGAGGTGATTGTCAGCCGTATTGCACGGCTGAACCACTTTGATGTGATCCGTTTTGCGCAGAAAGCCAATTCCAATATTCATATTCTGCGCCTGATGCATGAGCATGGTGTAAAAGTGGATTCTGTATCTGCCGGGGAAATTGAACGGGCACTGAAAGCCGGTTACCGTCCGGATGAGATAGTTTTTACCGCCGATATGATCACAGAAGAAACGCTGGATCGTGTGCTGGAACTCGGCATTGCGGTGAATACCGGCTCGGTGGATATGCTGCGCCAGATTGGTGCCCGTCGTCCGGGACATCCGGTGTGGCTGCGCATTAATCCGGGGTTTGGTCACGGCCACAGCCAGAAAACCAATACCGGTGGCGAGAACAGCAAACACGGGATCTGGTTTGCGGATCTCGGTGAAGCACTGGCGGAGATCAGCCATTATCAGCTGACATTAACCGGCATCCATATGCATATCGGTTCCGGTGTGGATTATGAGCACCTGGCTACGGTCTGTGATGCCATGGCCGAACTGGTGATCACTAATAATCTGGATATCAGCGCGATTTCTGCCGGCGGCGGATTATCGACCCCTTACCGTGAAGGGGATGAAATTATTGATATCGATAATTATTTTTCACTCTGGGATGCCGCCCGGGCACGTATTGCCCGCCATCTCGGCCGTGAGATCACCCTGGAAATTGAACCGGGTCGTTATCTGGTGGCGGAATCCGGTATTCTGCTGGCACAGGTGCGGGCGGTCAAAGGTATGGGGAGCCGTCACTATGTGCTGGTGGACAGTGGTTTTAATGACCTGATGCGTCCGGCCATGTACGGCAGTTATCACCATATTTCTGTGTTACCGGCAGCGGGAGAGCTGCAAAACAGCACAGTGCGGGAAACGATTGTGGCCGGGCCGTTATGTGAATCCGGGGATGTGTTTACCCAGCTGGAAGGCGGAATGGTGGTGCCGCGTGCATTACCGGAAGCCGGTGTGAATGATTTTCTGGTCTTTCACGATACCGGGGCATACGGTGCGTCGATGTCATCGAATTACAACAGCCGTCCGTTATTACCGGAAATCTTATTTACTGACGGAAAGGCAAAACTGATCCGCCGTCGTCAGACCATTGATGAACTGATGGCGCTGGAAATTACGGAATAATATATTATCCGTTATCGTTTTTATCTGATATTTAAAATCCCCGGAAATAACATCCCGGGGATTTTATTTTTATACTCCCCAGGAGTATATTATTGTTATTTTTTATCACATAAAGATAACAATATAATGATGATTATTAACGCAATAACTGCATCCGGAGGCGGTATCCCGGCAGAGTGTGACAGACGTTATAAAACAGATGGCCTGTCATAGAGTCCCCGCACTGTTACCTCTATTATCTCTTCAGTTACTTTATTATTTATCACCGGTACAGTTTTTATATAACAGTGCCGGTCAGCTTTTTCCGGGGACGTGTGTATTATGAATTTAATGCAGCCATTTGTATCAGAGAAATTAACACTTAAAAATAAATTAGTTTATCCGCCGGTCAGAATAAAACGTGCCACTGACGGCTACGCGGATTACTTTCATCTGGCGCATTATATGTCTTTTGCTGTCGGCCAGGTCGGGCTGATTATTATGGAAGAGTGCGCGGTTACCGCTGACGGCCGCCTGGGCAGTGGTGCCCTGGGTTTATATGAGGACGGGCATGTTGCGATGCTGGCGCAGATTGTGGCAATGCTGCAAAATGAAGGCAGTAAAGTGGCAATTCAGCTTAATCATGCAGGCAGCAAGTCACGGCTGGAATCCGGCAATATTATTCAGGATATTAATGCATTAACAACAGAAGATATTACGGCATTATTTGACTGTTATACGCGCGCGGCGGCACGGGCAGATAAAGCTGGTTTTGATGCCCTGGAAATTATGGCATCCCATGAGTTTTTAATTTCTCAGTTTATTGACCGGCGGACAAATCAGCGCAGCGATAAATATGCCGATCCGGTTATTTTCCTGACTGAATTACTGACCGCAATCCGAAAATCCTGGCCGGAAGATAAAGCGATTATTTTACGTATCGGCACCCGTTACTGCGAAGAAGACAGTATTTCATTTACACAAAAAATTCTGCGTAATATTAATCCGCTTATCGATATTGTACATATATCTAATGGCGGCAGTCAGATGCACGGAACAAACAAAGGTGTTGCTTATCAGCTGGAAGATACCAAAGGGGTAAAAAAAGGCTGTGAAAAACCGGTTATTGTTGTCGGGGGTATTCGTGATCACCAACTGGCCGATGATATATTAGAACATCAGTATGCGGATTTAATTGCTGTCGGCCGCGGGTTATTACGCAATCCTAACTGGTATCTGGAATATTTACTGAAATATGATCGTAAATTAATTCCCCGTCCGTATATCCGGGCATTTCGCTGATAACAGTAAATACAATGACAGGAAGATAACATGGCAATATCAGCCTTAAAACGTATTTTCAGTGCCGGTGTATTACTGCTGTTTTTCAATTGTACCGGGGCAAAAGAAATCACCGATCTCGCCGGGAACCGGGTCACTATTCCGGATAAGGTACAGCGGATTGCGGTTGTGCCTATTCCGTGGATGTCGATGATTTATGTGGTGGATGGTTCAGATGCAAAAATTGCGGGGATGCATCCGTCAGCAAAAGAGGCTTACCGCAACAGTATTTTAAAAACACTGGCTCCCGGTATTGAGAAGGTAAACAGCACCTTTGTGAATAAAGATTTCACGATTAACGGCGAAGAGCTGGTCAGGTTAAATCCGGATCTGGTGATTATCTGGGATTACCAGAAAGAAGAAAAAGAGAAACTGGATAAACTCGGCATCCCGGCAGTGGCAATCAGATACGGTGATTTGGATGATGTGAAAAACGGGATCAGGCTGCTGGGCGATATTCTGGGCAAAGAAAAGCGGGCCGCAGATTTACTGGCTTTTTTTGATCATCAGATTGAGTCAGTGAACACGGTGACAAGAGACTCAACCCCGGTGACCATTCGCGAGATGCCGTACGGAAAGCCGGGCATTTTGTATGTCAGAGATAAAAACCTGACGGTGGCCGGAAAGACCTCGGTAAACAGCCTGATGATCAACCGGGCCGGGGGTATTAACCTGACAGATGATATGCCGGTTAAACCAAACTGGATCACGGTGTCGGCAGAGCAGGTGATTAACCTGGATCCGGAAATTATTATTCTGAGCCAGTTTGATTCATTCGTGCCGGAAGATGTGTACCGGAATACGGTCGGCTGGCAGGGGACAGAAACGATTTCAGCCGTGAAGAATAAACGTGTCTATAAAGCGCCTATCGGTATTTACCGCTGGGATGCACCGGGGATAGAAACGCCGCTGATGATGAAATGGATTGAAGCGCGGGTTAAGCGTAAACCGGCAGATGATGCGGCAATACAGCAGGATATCCGTCAGTTCTTTAAGCAGTTCTTTGATACCGATCTGACAGACGCACAAATGCGGGAGATCCTCAGCCTGGATGCCAATATGACCGGCAACAGCAGCACAGGACGGTAATACAGAGCACAGTAATGGCGGAGCAGAGAACTGCTCCGCCGTGTTATTTATGCGCCGGGATTTTCACCTTTGCGGTAACGGTGAGAATTAGCGTGTGATTTTAAGCCGATAATCTCCGGTGCAAACTCATCCACATTAATCGAGCGCAGACGGCTGGCTTCCGCTTTACGCAGAATATCAGCCTCTTCCGGTGTGACTTTTCCGTCTTCCAGGGCAATATCTGCCAGTTTATCCAGCCGGGTGAAATCAATGTGTTTTTCAGCCATGCGGCTCAGGCGATCCACCAGCGGCTCAGCGGCGAGAATATCACTGAGGGCGGCATTGAGCAGCCCGTGCGGGTTGTTGGGCTCAGGTGTCAGATATTGCCCGCGTCCGATTCTGTCGCGGGTCTCTGACGGTTCCTGCAGCAGACGGGCGAGTTTGCTGTCCAGTTTGTCTGACGGCGGACGGTGATGGCGGCCCGTCGGGAAGACAGTCAGGCGCAGCAGGGCGGCGACTCTGCGGTCAGGGAAGTTGGTCAGCAGTTCATCCATGGCTTTTTCGGCTTCATACAGGCAATCCTGTACTGCCCAGTGCACCAGCGGTAAATCTGCCTGCGGACGGCCATCTTCATCAAAGCGTTTTAAGGTGGCGGATGCCAGGTAAAGCTGGCTGAGTATATCGCCGAGTCTGGCGGAAATCCGCTCACGGCGTTTTAAACTGCCGCCGAGTGTCGCCATGGCGATATCAGATAACAGTGCCAGGTTGGCGCTCAGCCGGTTGAGATGCTGATAATAGCGGCGGGTGGCATCCCGGAACGGCGACGGACTGAAGTACCCGCGAGATAATCCGAGCCAGAAACTGCGGGTGGCGGCGGTTAACACATGGCCGACATGAGAAAACAGTGCGTTATCGAAGTCATTCAACTGATTATCCGCCGCTGCGGCCATTTCAGTCAGTACATACGGGTGACAGCGGATAGCGCCCTGACCGAAGATAATCATACTGCGGGTCAGAATATTGGCACCTTCGACAGTAATCGCGATAGGCGCCCCCTGATAGTTGCGGGCCAGGAAGTTGGACGGCCCGAGGCAGATACCTTTACCCCCCGCAATATCCATGGCATCAATAATGGCGCGTTGTCCCCGGTGGGTGCAGTGATATTTTACAATCGCGGACAGAACCGCGGGTTTTTCTCCCAGCATAATACCGGTGGTGATCAGCGTGGCGGCGGCATCCATCAGATAGGCATTTCCGGCAATCCGCGCCAGCGGCTCCTCAATCCCTTCCATTTTGCCGATCGGCATCCGGAACTGACGACGGATGTAGGAATAAGCGCCAATTGCCATGGCCGCACTTTTCAGCCCGCCGGTGGCATTGGACGGCAGAGTGATACCACGCCCGACCGACAGACACTCCACCAGCATGCGCCAGCCCTGTCCGGCCATTGCCGGGCCGCCGATAATATAATCCAGCGGCACAAAGACATCTTTACCGCGTGTCGGGCCGTTCTGGAACGGGACGTTGAGCGGGAAATGACGGGTGCCGGTTTCAACCCCCGGGGTATTTACCGGGATGAGTGCGCAGGTGATCCCGAGCGAGGTTTTTTCACCGAGCAGTTTATCCGGATCATACAGTTTAAAGGCGAGACCCAGCACGGTGGCGACCGGTGCCAGGGTGATATAGCGTTTATTCCAGTTCAGGCGCATGCCGAGAACCTGTTCACCCTGCCATTCGCCGGTGCAGATAATCCCGGTATCCGGAATGGCACCGGCATCTGAACCGGCTTCCGGGCTGGTCAGGGCAAAGCAGGGGATCTCTTCCCCGGAGGCCAGTCCCGGCAGCCAGCGTTTTTTCTGTTCATTAGTACCATAGTGCTGCAGCAGCTCGCCCGGCCCCAGCGAATTGGGCACGCCGACAGTAATGGCCAGAATACCGGAAACCCCGGCGAGTTTTTGCAGGACCCGCGCCTGGGCATAGGCGGAGAACGCCAGGCCGCCGTATTCTTTGCGGATGATCATGGCGAAGAATTTATGCTCGCGCAGGAATTGCCATAATTCAGGCGGCAGATCCGCCAGTTCGTGGGTAATTTCAAAATCATTGGCCATCCGGCAGGCTTCTTCTGCCGGGCCGTCGAGGAAAGCCTGTTCTTCTGCTGTCAGTTGCGGGGCAGGATAGCTGTGCAGTTTCTGCCAGTCCGGCTGCCCGCGGAATAAATCACCTTCCCACCAGGTGGTACCCGCATCGATTGCTTCTTTTTCTGTCTGTGACATCGGCGGCATTACTTTGCGGAACAGCTGCATCAGACGGCTGCTGAACAATGCCTGACGGACGGGGGTGATAACAAACGGCAGGGTAACCAGCACCAGTAAAACGGTGACAGTAAACGGCCATAAACGGAAGATATTCATGACGATACTGAACAGTACCAGTGTCATTACACTGTACTTCAGGCTGACCCGGTGAAATGAGAGCAACCCGGTGACGGCGATAAACAGAATAATGCTGATTAGTAACATGATGAACCTCCGTAGGCGGATATTCGTGTCAGCACAATATGATGTCATCAGAGGTCTGACCTGTTGTGTTCAGATTTAGCGCAACGGCGGAATAACTTCAATGATTTCACATTTTATTTACAACTCAGCTCACAAAATTAGCAAAATAAAATCCGGCCGTTGACAAACCCGCAGTGGTTGGCGACGACCGACAGAGGTTGTAAAAATAAACCAGGAAAAACCACGTTTTATCCTGCTTTGTCAGCAATCTCAATGTGTCTTATTTGCAGATACCACGGATTGTGACTTCTTTCACCCCGGCAGATCCGTTACACTCAGGACAGACAAATCCGATTCATTTTCAGGAGCCTATCTCTATGTACCAGGAACTTATCCGCGGTGAACTGACCGAAGCAGCGGCAACCCTCGATAACTTTTTGAAAGATGAGAATAATATCGATGCTATCCGCCGGGCTGCTGTCATGCTGGCTGATTCTTTTAAAGCGGGCGGCAAAGTGATGTCATGCGGCAACGGCGGTTCACACTGTGATGCGATGCATTTTGCGGAAGAACTGACCGGGCGCTACCGTGAAAACCGTCCGGGCTATCCGGCGATTGCCATTTCAGATGTCAGCCACTTATCCTGCGTCAGCAATGATTTTGGCTATGAATATGTTTTCTCCCGTTTTGTGGAATCTGTCGGCCGTGAAGGGGATGTGTTACTCGGTATCTCCACATCCGGTAATTCAGGCAACATTATTAAAGCCATTGAAGCAGCCCGCGCCAAAGGCATGAAAGTGATCACGCTGACCGGCAAAGACGGCGGTAAGATGGCAGGCAGCGCGGATATTGAAATCCGTGTTCCGCACTTTGGTTATGCGGATCGCATTCAGGAAATCCATATTAAGGTTATTCATATTCTGATCATGCTGATCGAAAAAGAGATGGTCAAATAACCGGATATAAGCCGGAGCCTGAAAAAGCACTCTGCCGCCGGTTGAGTGCTTTTTTTATGGTTCAGCGCCTGTCTTATTCATCATAAGCATAAATCACCTTACATATAACCAAATCATCTAAAAGAATGATATTTTCGCGATTGTGAAACTATCAGATTGCGGGTAACAATAGTCCTCAGTCATCACAAAAACGGGTAAGGGAGAAAGGCGATGTGTGAATTGCTGGGGATGAGTGCGAATGTCCCGACTGATATTCATTTCAGTCTCAGTGGCCTGATCCCGCGTGGCGGCGAAACCGGGCCGCATAAAGACGGGTGGGGAATTACGTTTTATGAAGGAATGGGCTGCCGGACATTCAAAGACGCCCGTGCCTGCTGCAACTCCCCCGTTGCCCGTTTTGTCCGTGACTATCCTGTCAAATCCGAAGCGGTGATCGCCCATATCCGCCAGGCAAACAGAGGGGTGGTATCACTGGAAAATACCCACCCTTTTACCCGCGAACTGTGGGGGCGGAACTGGACATATGCCCATAACGGGCAGCTCAGCGGCTATGAGCATCTGCCGACCGGTTTTTTTACCCCGGTCGGCCAGACTGACAGCGAGCATGCATTCTGCTGGCTGCTGAATCAGCTGAAAGAAAAATACCCGCAGCCGCCGCAGGATCTGCAGACAGTATTCCGTGAAATTAAACGGCTGGCGGATGTGCTGCGGCAGTTTGGTGTCTTTAATATGCTGCTGTCAGACGGCAGCTATGTGCTGGCGTACTGTTCAACGAATCTGCACTGGATCACCCGCCGCGCACCTTTCGGTAAGGCGCGGCTGGTGGACAGTGATGTGGAGATTGATTTCTCACAGCATACCCGGCCGGATGATGTGGTGTCTGTGATTGCCACGCAGCCGCTGACCGGCAATGAACAGTGGCAGAAAATCGGGCCCGGCGAAGCCGTTCTCTTTTATTACGGCGAACGGGATGAGTCCGTGTTCTGAGTCAGCAAACCGGTATCCGCTGCCGGTGCCGGTAAAGCTGAATGTGCAGCGGTTACATAACGGCCGTTAACAACCGCAACGACTGCCGGTATCTGATTTTCAGCGAAATACTGATAAGCAGGCTGTAACTGCTGCCAGAACGCCAGATGTGCGGAGTTCCGGTGGCGGTTCAGGTTCTCAGGCGTCATCCGGAAAGGATAAATCGCGATATTCAGATCCGTCTGTCCGCTCAGCAGGGCACTTTCCACATAGCGGTAAATCTCATCAATATAAGCATCTGTCATGGCGTAGCAGCCGACGGATTTGCAGTCACCGTGAACCATCAGATAATCCCCGGTATAGCCGTGCGCACGGTCGAATTCATTGGGAAAACCAAGGTTGATAGCTCGGTAAAACCGACTGTTCGGGTTAAGCTGTGACAGACTGATGCGGTAAAATCCCTCCGGGCTTTTTAAATCACCGGTCAGTTGCTTTGGTCCGAGGCCGCCGGAAAACTGACAAACCGGGTAGCGTTTTACCAGTTTAAAACGTCCGTTATTTTCCCGCTTATAAAGCTCCAGCTCTTTTTCTTCTTTAAATATCTGTATAAATACCCGGCTGTTCCGGACATCACTCACCGGCGCTGTGAGCCATAATGACGCGGATTTTTCCGTGTTTGCTGATGATTGCCCCGCAAAAAACAGCAGGCCGATCATCATAAAAATGATATGTCGCATTCTTAATATTCAGGGTGGCAATAGGTTGGTGAAAAAAGTAACAACAGATTGCCATGATGCAGATAATTTGTGAATGGTTTCCTGTGAGAATAAAATCGGTTGTTACAAATATTGTTGTGGTTAAAAAACGAACAGCAATCGGTAAAGATGACTTAACTACTCGGTAAAGGCGAGTTATTGGGCTTTTTCTGATCACAATAATCCCATTTGCTTGAACCAGGTCACTCGTTTCGCCGGACAGAATTGTTGTGAAGTGGTAAAATAATGCGGATCTGATTTACGCAAAATCGTGACATACATCAGAGAAAACAGCCCGGGGCGACAATAACGGCCCGGAGTGTTTTTATTGTTGAGTTGTCATACGCTGCTGCGGCAGTAATGACGTGGGTTTAACAAAACTTGTGCAAATTTTATGATTAAAATTAAAAAAGGACTCGACCTGCCGATCGCAGGAGCACCTGCTCAAGTCACAGAAGATGGCCCTTCAGTCCGCCACGCAGCGCTGCTGGGTGAGGAATACATCGGGATGCGTCCGTCGATGCTGGTTCAGGAAGGTGAATCAGTGAAAAAAGGACAGGCTCTTTTTGAAGACAAAAAGAACCCCGGTGTGATTTTTACCAGCCCCGCCTGCGGAGTGGTAAAAGCCATCAATCGTGGTGAGCGTCGTGTATTACAATCTGTGGTGATTGAGATACAGGGAGACGAGCAATTAACATTTGACAGTTATGACCGCCGGGATCTGCCGTCACTGACCCGTGAACAGGCAGAGAAAAACCTGGTGGCCTCCGGGTTATGGACTGCGCTGCGGACACGTCCGTTCAGTCATACCCCAAAATTAGGTTCCGTGCCTGCCGCTATTTTTGTCACTGCCATGGACACCAATCCGTTGTCAGCTGATCCGCTGGTAATTATCCGTCAGGAACAGGTGTCGTTTGATGACGGCTTACAGGTACTGAGCTGCCTGACGGAAGGGAAGGTACATGTCTGCCACGGTACAGCTGATTTCGCAAAAGTTACCGATAACAATCGTGTCAGTTATACGCAGTTTACCGGGCCGCATCCGGCAGGCCTTGCCGGTACGCACATACACTTCCTGGAACCGGTCAGCGCAACGAAAACCGTCTGGTCTCTGAATTACCAGGATGTCATCGCCATCGGTAAACTGTTCACGACCGGCTTTTTATATACCGACCGTATTGTGGCGCTCGGTGGTCCGCAGGTGAAAAATCCGCGTCTGCTGAAAACCCGCCTCGGCGCAGATCTGTATGAACTGACCGAAGGGCAGCTGAAAGCCGGTGAAAACCGCATTATTTCCGGTTCGGTCCTGTGGGGCGTGGCCAGTGATGATGCTCATCACTATCTGGGCCGTTTTACCAATCAGGTCTCTGTTCTGGAAGAAGGCCGGGAGAAAGAGCTGTTCGGCTGGATTATGCCGGGCACAGACAAATACACGGTTACCCGCACCACACTGGGTCATTTCTTTAAGAAAAAACTGTTCTCATTCACCACATCAATGAATGGTGGCGAACGTTCTATGGTGCCAATCGGCAGTTATGAACGTGTGATGCCGCTCGACATTATGGCGACACATTTTCTGCGCGATCTGCTGGCGGGCGATACTGACAGCGCACAGGCGCTGGGTGCGCTGGAGCTGGATGAGGAAGATCTGGGGCTGTGTACCTATGTCTGTCAGAGTAAATATGAGTACGGCCCGGTGCTGCGTGACGTACTGACCAGGATTGAGCAGGAAGGATAATCATGGGTCTGAAAAAATTTCTCGAAAAAATTGAGCCGCATTTTGAACCGGGCGGCAAATTACAGAGATGGTATGCACTGTACGAAGCAGCCGCCACCATCTTCTATACCCCGGGGACAGTTACCCGCGGGCGTTCACATGTCCGTGACTCCATCGACCTTAAACGTCTGATGATCCTGGTCTGGTTATCCGTTTTCCCTGCGATGTTCTGGGGGATGTATAACGTCGGTAACCAGGCAATGCCGGTACTGCTGGATATGTACAGCGGTGCGGAGCTTCAGCAGGTGATTGCCGGTGACTGGCATTATCGTCTGGCGGAGCTTATCGGGGTGTCCTTCACACAGGATGCGGGCTGGGTCAGCAAAATGCTGTTCGGTGCCGTCTATTTCCTGCCGATCTACGGGGTGATTTTCATCGTCGGCGGCTTCTGGGAAGTCCTGTTTGCGATGATCCGCGGGCATGAAATTAACGAAGGTTTCTTTATCACCTCCATTCTGCTGGCTCTGATTGTACCGCCGACGCTGCCGTTATGGCAGGCCGCACTGGCTGTCACCTTCGGTGTGGTGGTCGCGAAGGAAATTTTCGGCGGTACAGGACGCAACTTCCTGAACCCGGCACTGGCCGGCCGTGCTTTCCTGTTCTTTGCTTATCCGGCTCAGATTTCCGGTGATACCGTCTGGACTGCCGCTGACGGCTTCTCCGGCGCAACCCCGCTGTCACAGTGGGCAGTCGGTGGCGAGCATCAGCTCGTTAATACCATGACCAACCAGCCGATTTCCTGGATGGATGCCTTTATCGGTAACGTACCGGGCTCGATTGGTGAAGTTTCCACGCTGATGATTCTGATCGGTGGTGCAGTCATTCTGTTTGCCCGTATTGCGTCTCTGCGTATTGTGGCCGGTGTGATGGTCGGGATGATCGCAATGTCCGCCGTCTTTAATATGATTGGTTCGGACACCAACCCGCTGTTTGCTATGCCGTGGTACTGGCATCTGGTCCTGGGCGGTTTTGCCTTCGGTATGATTTTCATGGCGACGGACCCGGTTTCAGCCTCATTTACCGACAAAGGTAAATGGGCTTACGGGATCCTGATCGGGGTGATGTGTGTCCTGATCCGTGTGGCAAACCCGGCATATCCGGAAGGGATGATGCTGGCTATCCTGTTCGCTAACTTATTCGCCCCGTTATTTGATTATCTGGTGGTTCAGGCAAACATTAAACGGAGAAAAGCACGTGGCTAATGAAAAAACGAAAAACAAGGACAGTGTCGCAAGAACGTTTATCGTTGTCTTCGTCCTTTGCCTTGTGTGTTCAATAGTCGTGGCCGGTTCTGCTGTGGGGCTGAAGTCCACGCAGCAGAACCAGATTATGCTGGATAAGCAGCGTAACATTCTGGATGTGGCCGGGTTACTGACGCCATCCATGCCGGCAGACGAAATCGATGCTGTCTATAAAAAATTCATCAGAGCAAAAATGGTGAATTTAAAAACCGGTCAGATGAGCGACAGCACCGGCAAGTACGATCTCAACGATGAACTGCGCAGTGATGAGAGCAGTATTGCCCTGTCACCGGAAGAAGATCTGGCGAAAATCCGCCGCCGTGCCAACAGCGCGGAAATCTATCTGGTACAGAATGAGCAGGGTGAAACCAGCAAGATTGTTCTGCCGGTTTACGGCTCCGGTCTGTGGTCGGTGATGTATGCCTTTATCGCGATTGATGTCGACGGTATCACCTCCGAGGGGATCACTTACTACCAGCACGGTGAAACGCCGGGGCTGGGTGGTGAGGTGGATAACCCGCAATGGCGTAAACAGTGGATTGGTAAAAAGCTGTTTAATGAAGAAGGTATGCCGGCTATCAAAATAGTCCGCAGCGGCGCCACTGACAGCCCGTACGGCATTGATGGTTTATCCGGTGCGACACTGACCTCAAACGGTATCCAGCATATGTTTGATTTCTGGCTGGGCGACAACGGTTTTGGCCCGTTCCTGAAAACAGTACGCGAAGGAGCGTTGAATCATGGCTGATAGTAAAGAAATTAAACGCGTTCTTCTCGGACCGTTATTAGATAACAACCCGATTGCCCTCCAGGTACTGGGTGTGTGTTCGGCGCTGGCGGTAACCACCAAACTGGAAACCGCACTGGTTATGACCATCGCGGTAACCCTGGTAACAGCATTCTCCAGCATGTTTATCTCTATGATCCGTAATTTTATCCCGGGCAGTGTGCGGATTATCGTTCAGATGGCAATTATCGCCTCGCTGGTTATTCTTGTTGACCAGATCCTGCGGGCGTATGCCTATGGTATCTCCAAGCAGCTTTCTGTGTTCGTCGGTCTGATCATTACCAACTGTATTGTGATGGGACGTGCGGAAGCGTATGCGATGAAAGCACCGCCGATTGAGAGTTTTATGGATGGTATCGGTAACGGTTTAGGTTACGGTGTGATCCTGCTGCTGGTGGGCTTCTTCCGAGAACTGATCGGCTCCGGTAAGCTCTTTGGTGTGACGGTGCTGGAAACGGTACAGAACGGTGGCTGGTATCTGCCGAACGGCCTGTTCCTGCTGGCACCAAGTGCATTCTTTATCATCGGGATGCTTATCTGGGGGATCCGTACCCTGAAACCGTCACAAGTCGAGGAGGATTAAGATATGGAACATTATATCAGTCTCTTTGTGCGGGCTGTGTTCATTGAAAACATGGCGCTGGCCTTCTTCCTCGGGATGTGTACGTTCCTGGCGGTGTCGAAAAACGTCAAAACGGCGTTTGGTCTCGGCGTGGCGGTTACCGTGGTGCTGGGGATTTCGGTTCCGGCAAATAACCTGGTGTACAACCTGCTGCTGCGCGACGGCGCACTGATGGAAGGTGTGGATTTAAGCTTCCTGAACTTCATTACCTTTATCGGGGTCATTGCGGCGCTGGTACAGATTCTGGAGATGATTCTGGATCGCTACTTCCCGGCACTGTATAACGCGCTGGGGATCTTCCTGCCGTTAATCACCGTAAACTGTGCGATTTTCGGTGGTGTGTCCTTTATGGCGCAGCGAGACTACAACTTTACGGAGTCTGTGGTTTACGGGTTCGCTTCCGGTATCGGCTGGCTGCTGGCGATTGTGCTGATGGCCGCTATCCGCGAGAAGATGAAATACTCTGACGTACCGGCCGGCCTGAAAGGGCTGGGGATCACATTCGTGACCACCGGACTGATGGCTCTGGGCTTTATGTCCTTCTCCGGCGTACAGTTATAAGGGTGAAACGCAATTATGGATATCGTTATTTTAGGCGTGGCAATGTTTACCCTGATTGTTCTGGCGCTGACCGCGTTGATTTTGTTTGCAAAATCAAAACTGGTGAACACAGGGGACGTTAAGATTGAAATCAACGGCGATGCGGAGAAAAGCTTCGACGCACCGGCCGGTGACAAATTACTGAATGTGCTGTCCGGTCAGGGGATTTTTGTCTCCTCGGCCTGCGGCGGCGGCGGAACCTGCGGCCAGTGCCGCGTGAAGATCAAAGAAGGCGGCGGTGATATTCTGCCGACAGAAATGTCGCACATTAATAAACGCGAAGCGCGTGAAGGCTGCCGTCTGGCGTGCCAGGTGAATGTGAAGCAGGATCTGAAAATTGAGCTGCCGGAAGAGATCTTCGGGGTGAAAAAATGGGAGTGCGAAGTTATCTCCAATGATAACAAAGCGACTTTCATTAAAGAGCTGAAACTGAAAATTCCTGACGGCGAAAGTGTTCCGTTCCGTGCCGGTGGTTATATTCAGATTGAATGTCCGCCGCATGTGGTCCGCTATGATGAGTTTGATGTGCCGCAGGAATACCGCGAGGACTGGGATAAGTTCAACCTGTTCCGCTATGTGTCTGATGTGAAAGAGCCGACAGTGCGTGCTTACTCTATGGCGAACTATCCGGAAGAGCACGGCATTATCATGCTGAACGTGCGTATCGCCACACCGCCTCCGCGTGTGCCGGATGCACCTCCGGGGATTATGTCCTCTTACATCTGGTCACTGAAAGCCGGTGATAAAGTGACGATTTCCGGGCCGTTCGGGGAGTTCTTCGCGAAAGATACCGACGCGGAAATGATCTTTATCGGTGGTGGTGCGGGGATGGCGCCGATGCGTTCGCATATCTTCGATCAGCTCAAGCGTCTGCACTCCAAACGCAAGATGTCTTTCTGGTATGGTGCGCGTTCAAAACGTGAAATGTTCTATGAGGAAGATTTTGACCAGCTTCAGGCTGAGAATGAAAACTTTACCTGGAACGTGGCGTTGTCTGATGCCCTGCCGGAAGATAACTGGGACGGATACACCGGGTTTATTCATAATGTTCTCTATGAACATTACCTGAAAAATCACCCGGCACCGGAAGATTGTGAGTTCTACATGTGCGGGCCGCCGATGATGAACGCCGCCGTGATCAAGATGCTCAAAGATCTGGGTGTGGAAGACGAAAACATTATGCTGGATGACTTCGGCGGCTGATTTCCGCCCCTGTCATAACGAAACTGCGCCCACACCTGTGGGCGCAGATGATCTGAAATCAGACTGGATTGTATATGGTAAAAATAAAACGGGCTTTCCTGCCGCTGGCACTGATGGCATTGTTACTGAGCGCGTGCGGTGATAACACACCGGAAACACAGCAGGTAACCCTGAACGGCAAAACGATGGGCACCTATTACGCGATCAAATATATCGCTGACCCGAAAGACCCGTCGGCGGAATCATTGCAGAAAGGCATTGATGTGGTGCTGGAAGAGGTCAATGACCAGATGTCCACCTACCGGCCGGATTCTGAACTCAGCCGTTTTAATCAGAGCCGTGAGGTGAATACGCCGTTTCCGGTCTCTGCCGCGACTGCAAAAGTGGTTCGTGAGGCTATCCGTATTAACCAACTGACAGACGGCGCACTGGATGTCACCGTCGGTCCGCTGGTCAATTTATGGGGATTTGGTCCGGAAGGACGCGTGACCCATGTGCCGACAGAGCAGGACATCGAAACCCGCCGTCAGTGGACCGGGATTGATAAACTGAAGGTTGAAGGCAATAATCTGATTAAGACGGTGCCGGAACTCTATGTGGATCTGTCCTCGATCGCCAAAGGCTACGGGGTGGATGCGGTGGCAGAATACCTGGAATCACAGAATATCCGTAATTATATGGTGGATGTGGGCGGCGAAGTCCGGACTCAGGGTATTAACGGCAAAGGCAAACCGTGGCGTATTGCGATTGAAAAACCGTCATCACAGGGGCTGAGCCAGTCTGCACAGGAAATCATTGAACCGGGGAATGCCTCTGTGGCGACATCCGGGGATTACCGGAATTATTTTGAAGAAAATAATGTCCGTTATTCACATACCATTGATCCGAAAACAGCACGTCCGATTAACCATAATCTGGTATCGATTACGGTGATTGCTGATAATTGCATGAGTGCGGATGGCTTTTCTACCGGTCTGAATGTGCTCGGGCCGGAGCGTGGTCTTGAAGTGGCGAATGCGCAAAATATCCCTGTTTTTATGATTGTCAAAACAGAGAAGGGATTTGAAGAACGCTACAGTGAGGCATTTAAGCCCTATTTGCAGCAAAAATAAAAGGAGGTGGCTGATATGATGATAAAAGTATTTATCGCAACCTTTATCCTGTTTCTGGTCGCGTTTCTGGGAATGTCTCTTGGGTATATTATTAAGCGCAAGAGCATTCAGGGAAGCTGCGGCGGGCTGAGCAGCATTGGTGTCGAGAAAGTCTGTGACTGTCCTGAACCGTGTGATGCCCGGAAAAAACGGATGGCACGTGAAGCTGCCCGCGAAGAGAAGCTGAATAAAAACCGGATTGTATAGATTCGGAAGATATAACAAAGGCGCCTTAACGCGCCTTTGTTTATTAATGGCAGAACAACAATACGGAATCAGTAATAACGATAGTCTGATGTCACAATAGCGGTATTTATCACAATAATATTATTGGCCTGATTCCCTTCAGAGATACTCTGCCAGAGTGCTTTTTCACAATTTCCGTAAGTATCTGTCTGCTGGCAGATATAAATAGTTTTTACCCGGCCCAGCGGTGTATGTTGTGTCTGTGTCTGCCGGATAACCTGACCATCATCATTATACGCAAATTCATAGTTCAGCTGAGGAAGCCCGTTACTCCGGGACATAATCGCATTTATCTGCCGATCCTGACGCCAGTCGTAACGGATTTCACCGCCGGTGTCCGCGGAGTCCCCTGTGGATACTGCATGTGAGATTAAACCGTTTTCATAAAAAAAATCGGTTTCCATATGCGATTTTTGGGTATTGCCGCCACTGTTACTTTCCGATTCGGCGCGGACGATTTGCTTCTGATTATTATAGAAAAGGCGGCTTCGGGCATGAATCAGTGTGACAGGTGCTTTTCCGCTGCCATGCAGTTGTGATGTGAATAATAAGGTATATCCCTGTTCCGTCTTTTTACCTTCGGAATACATCCGGTTCTGTAACCCCGGATAGTGTTCGGTAACTTCCAACGAAAAGTAACTCAGTTCACCGCACGGCGTCAGGTCATAGTGCCCGTTAATGATAATATTGCTGTTTTTGTTGTCCGGGGAATGTGCTGTTGTGATGACGGATTTTACCGGGCCGTTGATCATACCGGCACCCAGAATAATAAAGTTACTGCTGCGTGTTTCATCTGAATACAAATTACAGTCTGCGTAAGAATAAACACTGAATAACAGAAAAAATAATCCCGTAAAAACAAAGAGGGATTTTGGGGGTGAATTTAAATCGAAGAACAGGTTACTTATCACCGCATGGCCTCCCGGATGTTTCTTATAGTTATAACAAAAGTGGCCTGATAAATAAATTACTATAATTAATTAGGTTTGTTGAGATTATAAAATATTATGTAAGGATTACAGAGTAAATTGCAGGAAGAGACAGAATGTATTAAATAAGAGTGATATTCATCATCTGTTAAATCTCACTCTTATTTTTCAGGCTGGTAAAATTACCAAGTAATAATACCTTGATTAATTATTTTATTTTCATATTGAGCAGCGAATCGACCATCACGCCATCTGCACCCAATTCTGTCGCCAGTTGTAAATCGGCGGATGTTTTTATACCGAACAGAACAACATGGTTTTGATTATTTTTACGAAAACAATCCATTGCGGTTTTATCCCAGGTCAGCACAACCGGAGAGCGTGCTTCACCCAATGTGAAGGTTTCAACCACATCCACGTTACGGTGCAGTTCAAAGCCATACCAGCGCGGCTGCGGATTATCTGCCAGGTCACAGGTGTGTGTGATCAGGCTGCCGGCCAGTGCATTACGGGTAGTATCACGGCTTTCAAAAACGGGGATTGACGGCGGCAGGGCAGCCAGATAATCCTGACCGGTTGAATAGACGCGGACACGGTTTTTGGCGTTATGACGGGTCAGTACTGAATCCAGCTGTTGTGCAAAAACCGCCGGTGAGGCGTCCGGAGATTTGATATCGAGGTAGAAAAAAGTATCCGGGTAACGGCTCAGGACGGCATCCAGTGCCGGAACAGAAGCCTTGATATGGGTTTTATTTTTCTGATTATAATCCCGGGCTGCATCGGTTTGTGCCAGTTCTGCGGCGCTGTAACCGGAAACCGGACCGGTTTTGTCGGTCAGGGATTTCAGATCAGACGGGCGGTATAACACTACCTGGTTGTCCTTTGAGAGCTGAAGGGTGATCCAGATGGCATCGGCTTTGTTACTCAGCGCCTTATCGATGGCATAAAGGGTATTTTCAGGGGCGTCCGCCGTGGCGGCGCGATGGGCAATAATCTGCGGTGCTGCATGGGTTGTCATAACAATGCCACTCAGGAAAAGGGCTGATAGTATTTTTTTCATAATCCGTCCGTCAGAAAGAATGAGACCAGGTGTGATGTCACGCTGTTGTAGCGGAGTAACATGACAACCGGATGTAATCACAGAAAAAAAGTACAAACCTGCAAATTTCAGCCCACTGATTGATTTGGTGAATAATAAGCAAGTTAACCGATTTGAATTGCATTGATTTTAACTGTATATTTAAACAGTATTGTTGGTGAGCAGGAGAGGCGGATGCGTAAAATAATTCATATTGATATGGATTGCTTTTATGCGGCGATTGAAATGCGTGACGATCCCCGTCTGCGCGATATCCCGCTGGCTATCGGCGGCAGTTCCGA
>NZ_KV791682.1:0-539 GCF_001807955.1 Morganella sp. HMSC11D09 | reverse complement strand
ACAAATGAATAGATGGCCGCCCGGGTATTGTCATCAATCGGCACTTTGATCATAGGATCAACCGCGCGCCGGACTTTCGTCAGGTCGTCGTGCAACAAGGCCTTGCATTCAGCGTCCGTGTACAGCTTGCCGGGCTGAATATCACTGCCGGTATGGCCATAACATACGGTGAGCACTCCGGCCACATCACGATAAGGCGTATACTCAACACCTTCATATACGGGGATCAGCACCAGCGCACCGGCAATTGCCCCGGCAGTACAAGCAGCCATTACCTTTTTAACCAATCGCTTATTCATGATGTTCTCCGGCTTTCAGCTGAAATTCCTTCCGTTTGTAATACCAGTTAACCAGGAACGTACCGACGGTACAGATGATCCCGGCAACAATAGCCCACTGATCCAGAGATAAAATGCCAAAGGCAGAGGTTATAAGCCCCCAGGCGTATGCTGTAGGGCTGGAATATTTGTCGGACATGCGCATATCCACCCCCTGCGGAGTGTTCCGTATGTTGAGTGATAGGGAAATCCCGCAACCGG
>NZ_KV791681.1:0-534 GCF_001807955.1 Morganella sp. HMSC11D09 | reverse complement strand
TATCCCGCTGGCTATCGGCGGCAGTTCCGACCGGCGCGGTGTGATTGCGACCGCCAATTATCCGGCGCGGCGCTTCGGGGTGCACAGCGCGATGTCAACGGCAAAAGCACTGCTGCTGTGTCCGCATCTGAAAGTGATCCCTGGGCGGATGGAGCTGTATAAAACCACCTCCCGCCACCTGCATGCGATTTTCGCCCGTTATACTTCACTGATTGAGCCGCTGTCACTGGATGAAGCTTATCTTGATGTGACGGACAGCCCGCAGTGCCGGGGTTCAGCCACACTGATGGCGGAAGAGATCCGCAAAACCATTTTTACCGAGCTGGGGCTGACCGCATCTGCCGGTGTGGCACCGGTGAAATTCCTTGCCAAAATTGCGTCTGATCTGAATAAACCCGACGGGCAGTACATTATCACGCCGGAGCAGGTGACGGATTTTGTGTTGTCACTGCCACTGCGTAAAATTCCCGGTGTGGGAAAGGTGACAGCAAAGCGACTGGCTGATCTCGGTCTGGAGACCTGCCGGGATGTGCA
>NZ_KV791680.1:5297-5739 GCF_001807955.1 Morganella sp. HMSC11D09 | reverse complement strand
GATAATCTGGTTGCCGCCCCAGTAGGTCATACCCCGGAAGATAGCCGCAAAGTCACGCAGCACGGTATAGGCTTCATTACGATCCTGCACATACACATCACAGATATAGCGCGGCTCAGTGCCGCTGCCACCTTTGCCGTCCGGTACCGGCTGGTCACAATACTGCGCAACACGGTACAGTTCCCATTTATCGATATTCTGCATTTTGATGCGGTCGCCGAGGCCAAAGCGATCGGAAATGACAATGTCGTAGAATATCCAGGCAGGGTTATTGGTCCATGCCCATTTAAACGAGCCGTCCCAGGTACCAGAATACGTCCGTTGTTCCGGATCATAGTTTGACGGTATGCGGATAATACGCATCTTCGGCTCACAGGTGACCTGCGGGATCGAGCCGTTAAACTGCTTTGAGTCAAACTCGATATACAGCAGCGCGGTATGC
>NZ_KV791680.1:4682-5277 GCF_001807955.1 Morganella sp. HMSC11D09 | reverse complement strand
GGCGCTGTTGGCATCTTCAGTGATTTTCCGCACCCGCAGTGTCCAGGATGTCGCAGACTGTGGCAGATCAATACGGTGAGTGCGCTCATAACCTGAGGTGGTTTTACCCTTAACCCGGCCGTCCACAACAGTTTCCCAGCTGCCGCCGTCAGTCTGCAAATCAATGGCGTATTTCACCTCGTTGCCGACCATATCCCCGTTATCCTCCTGCCGGAACAGGGACGGCCATTTCAGACGGACGCGGACCGCAGACAACTGCGGGTTAGTGAATGCATGTGCCCACGGTGTGCTGCTCTGCACGGTGGTACCAACCGTGATTTCATTCTCCGCCGCCGGCATCCCCTGAATATAGGTTTGCGCCTGGGTACCGGGGCGGTATTCCCACACCACACCGGGAAAGTTTTCCGACCCGTCAGTGTTCAGCAGCGGCGTACCGTCCAGAAAGATATTCTTCCCGGTCAGCTCACCGGCAAATTCACCTTCACCGAGGGCGATCAGCAATTTTGCTTTGGCAACGGACTGTAAGTCGTCCGGCTGTTCGACGGGCGTGCGCGGGCTACCGCCACCACCTTTGCGGCCTGTGATTTGTGTCATT
>NZ_KV791680.1:1983-4662 GCF_001807955.1 Morganella sp. HMSC11D09 | reverse complement strand
TGCGGCCTGTGATTTGTGTCATTGTGGGATCCCTGCTGAAAAACTGAGAAAGGGTTACTGCTGATCTTCGACGTAAATACCGGCGGAAATAACAGCCCCGCCGATGCGGCGTTTACCGTAACCGATCGGTACCGGATAACCCTGAGAAACAGTGTTCGTTGGGGCACCGAACGCATAGGACGGTTTATTTTCGCCCTGGTCTTTCATGGCGATCCCGTTTGGTTGCGGGGACAACATCTGCATAACGCCGCCCAGCATCATCGCCGCACCGGTTGTGGCCATAAAGCCAGCCATACCACCAGCGCTAAAGGCTGCGATTATGCCGCCGGGAGCCATAAGCCCTGCAGCGGCCACCAGCACCGCACCAAAAATGGTCTGAAATAACCCGTCTCGCTTGCTGCCGATCACGACAGGCACAATCCGGATAACATCATCAGTCACCGGAAAACTTAGGTCGTCCACTCCGATATTCTTTTTCCCGCGAAATACCGCGTACGTTAAGCCGCGAGACTTACTGGTGTTCAGATAGCGTTCAAACCCGGGAATTGTGCAGCATAAAGCACGAACGGCTTCCGAGGTTGTACAGATCAAGCGCTGGTGGGTTTTACCAAACGTTTTGCCGAGAATTCCGCCGAGTTCGATTTGTGTCATTACTTCTGTCATGGCTTATTTCCTTTTAGTGATGAACCTTGCGCCTGGGAGTAACCATAACCAGACCACTACCGGTCTTCCTCAAGGCTCATACTGAAAGATTCTTTGGTATTTGCGCTGGGCGTGGCCCGATGAAATTAAGGTATAAAAAAACCCGCCGTAGCGGGTATTGTGAATTAATCTAACGTTGTTGGTCTTACATCTGTATTGCCACTTTGGTCAGTAAATATTCGGTAATATTTAACATCTCCAGCATTTATTCTGAAATCACGTTCCTGCCTTTTTTCTCCGGAAGAGCAAAGTCCCCGTCCCATGAATGCTGTGCCAATAATATGCTCGCCTTCTTTTACATTAAAAACTACCTTTTCTGATGTGTCTAAATCAGCAACAGGTTTACCATCTATAAATAAAGTGACAAAACACATACTACTGATAGCACCTGAATCACGGATAACGGTTATTTCACCCGTTTTATCTTCATTGCTATTCAAGAGAAAAACTCGCTCCGGGGGGACTGATCGTGCAACTCCGGGGTCAACGGCGGAAGTCGAGCACCCAGAAATTACAGCGGCAATAATTGGTATTAATATCATTTTTTTCATTTGAACAATTCCTGTTACCTACATGATTTTACAGCATTTACTCATGGGTCGTTAACCTCTTTCGCTGCTACGCAAACAGTTGCCGAAGTACCACCATTGGGCTTGTCATTAATAATTACCGCCGAAAGCGTGCTAAAAATCTCGTCAGAAGATACTAATTTATAACCTGTCTTTTTTGGTATTGAGCTACTTGATGATCTTAACTCAACTCACTTTTGAGCAAGACAGCGATTAACCTGCTTCGCATTCTTTGTTGTCTCATGCTGTATATTGGTTTTTGTGACTCAAGGGATGATGTTGAGCAGGCAGAAACTGCCGCAGTCATCATTAAAACCAGTGTGATTCTTATCATAGTTACACCCGTAAAAATAAGCATAAGGGTAAACATCATTGGCTATGTTGTCATGAATATTTTATATCTCAGTACCATAACTGTGCGATCACGCCAATAACCGCCATACGGTACCCGCTGGCTCAGGTGACCGTATAAGTGATGCAGGAGCATGTTATCAGGCAGCAGAATACCGGCATGATTGGCGACCGGTGCCTGCACCTGCATCACGATGACATCACCGGGCTGCGGATCGTCAACCTGAATAAACCCCGCTTCCCGCCAGTTATCGGCGTAACGGTTCTCACCCTGCTCCCACCAGGGATAATCCACCCGGTAATCCGGCAGCTCAATGCCGTGTTCCTGCCGGAACCAACTCATCACCAGCCCCCAGCAGTCCGTAAACCCGAGCACAAACGGTCGACCAAGTAATGGCAGCTCGCCGCGCGGCTGAACAGTCCGCAGATCCCCCTCCGGCCAGCTGACGATGTACCACGGCACGCCAAGGGCATCACACTGTGCTTTATCCAGTTCTGACGGTTGAGTGGTGGCATCCGGGTGACTGTGCACAATACCGGTCACCGTACCCCAATCCTCAGCAGCGGCGTAATCCTCCGGCGATAATACGAAGTGCTCTTCCGGTGTGGCCGCAATATTACGACAGGGGAAGTATTTCACCACACGGGATTTTTGAGCTATTACTCCGCAGCACTCGCGGGGGTATTCACGTTCTGCGTGTGCAAAAATAGCTGCCTGAATGTTTTTACGCATCCCTATTTCCTCAGTAGAGATGTTCCCGGAAAGCCGCCAAACGGGATCGGATTGTTTTTGCCGAAGCGGGGGAAGCAGCCGGTATTCAGCATGCCGCTGCACTGATCCTGTGCCGGGTCATCCACGCGGTTGCCGTGTTTGTCAAAATACCCGTTCTGCCCGGCATAATCACAGCCGTCACCGGATTTGTATTTGCCGCGTATGCACCAGGTACACATTGCATGCAGTTGCCGCGTCGGGATCAGTACCCCCTGCAAATCCATCGGACTGGCTAAATCAAACTCGATAACCTCATTGGTTTCCGAGGATTTGCTGTCGATATAA
>NZ_KV791680.1:1364-1963 GCF_001807955.1 Morganella sp. HMSC11D09 | reverse complement strand
CGATATAAAAGACCGAGACTTTTTCCTGGGCAGGATCTGCCGACGGGTTACCATCCGGAAAGTTTGCTGCGTCCAGATAATGCGCCAGGGTATCGTGTATCGTGACTTTCGCCTTCAGCATGTCATCGTATGCCAGACACAGCGCGGTGATTGAACCGTCGAGGTTTGCCACCGATAACTTCGGCTGTGCGCCGGATCCGGTTGTCGATGCCTCTATCCCTTCAATCTGCGCAGGCCAGGCCCGATACTCCTCTCCCTGCCACCAGATGGATTTCGCCGGTAATTTTTCCGGATAACCCCCAGCGGCAGTAATTTCAGCCTCTGTATGTGGGATGTTGTATGCATGGAACCGCAAAATATCCGGCGTACCGAACGCGGTACCGTCAACCTCAAAAAGCCGGACGGCATTACCCGGTTCCAGCTTCTGGTAGTCGTTTGTGATCATGGTTTAAATGCCTGGGTAAAAGTGAGAGAAAGTGAATAGTTGTCACCGCCGAGCGGGGTGAGCTTATGTTCGTCGCACCGGTACAGACCGACCGGCTCAAGCGGAGGTTTCCACTGAAAAGCCTTTATACCGCCGTGACGGTCGATAAACTGAC
>NZ_KV791680.1:0-1344 GCF_001807955.1 Morganella sp. HMSC11D09 | reverse complement strand
GATAAACTGACGGATAGCCGCGATATACTCCCCTCGACCGGCAAATTCCAGTGACCACTTCTGGCTGCGGGGATTAAGACCGTCACCGGACACCTGCTCATAACCATCACCGAACTTCGCCCTGCGGGTTTTATAGGTGATGTCCTCCGTGGGATTAACTCGGGGACACCAGGTGAATGTTTCAATCATCTTTTCCCCTTAGTCAGATTCCAGACGGCTCCGCCGGGGCGGGTATCCTTGTCCATTAGTATGCGGAAACGCTGATCGACGAATGCGGCAATTTCATTACCAAACTGCTCATAACCAGCTGACGATTGCGTCTGGCTGCTGCCGTTACTGTCGATGGTAATAAACACCTGTGGTGCTGCTGAACCGCTGTTCTGATTTCCGCCGAGCGCCCGGACACCGAGAGAGCCATCCGCCGCCCGGGTCAGCGGCATAATCGCTTCCGGCCCAGCCTCACCCATCAGCCCGGCCCCTTTGGCAAACGCAAAATAAGTCGGGGTGCTGACTATCTGATTACTGTACGCACTCAGGCCCGGGGAGTCATAAACTCCGCCTTTGGCATTTGCCGCGGCACCTCCCAGGAAGTTACCGACAGCACCAATCCAGCCACCGGCATCTGACATGGATTTCAGGCTGTTCACGATGGCAGCGTTGACCAGTATTTTCTGGATGGATTTAAGGACATCTATTGACCAGTCGCGCCAGCTGGCTTTATTTCCGTTCAGCATGTCAGTGATGTTATTCACCATACCGCCCATGGCTCTCTGTACCGCAGATGCGGTTTGCTCCGCATAGTCTCCGGCCTCAGCAACCCAGTCTTCCATCCCCCGGGTAACCCCGCTGGTCCAGTCAGACTGAACTTCCTTTATTTTCTGATATTTCAGGTTGAGCGCGTCAATCTCCCGGTTATAAGCTTCGGTCGCACTTTTTCCCTGATCAGATTTGGCATAAACACGATCAATCTGCTGGCGCTCTTCATACAAACTGCGCCGGTTTCTGCCCATTCCCCGGGTTTTATCAATTTGCTCCGCTTCGTCACTGAATTTCCGGGCACCGTCACGCATCGCTTTCAGCGCATCATCCATTTCACGCTGCTTTCTGACCGCCTCATCGGCCTTTTGTGTCCACTCCGCCAGGGCAACAGAGGATGCGCGGATCGCTTTTCGCTGCTCATCCGTCCATTTTGCGCCGGACTCATGTGCTGCGGCATAAAGATCTGCGGCTTTTTCTCCCTGCGTGGCCCTGACTTTCTGAACCTCCGTGGCCACACTCAGATCTGCTATTTTGCGGGCATACTGCTCCGCCTGACGTTCCGCTTCTTTCTGCTCTTTATTGAAA
>NZ_KV791679.1:711-1995 GCF_001807955.1 Morganella sp. HMSC11D09 | reverse complement strand
GATGGCTGTTTACGGGCCGGTTCATGCCCGCTTACTGAAACAGGCGCTTGACCTGATGACCACGCCGGATGAAGCGGAAAAAAAGTAGCGCAGCCCGGGATGTTTTTTCTGATGACACTGGCGCTCCGGATGGGGCGCACAGTGGATGAACTGACCAGAACGATGAGCGCCGGTGAGCTGACCATGTGGATGGCCTTTGACCGCCTCAGCCCGATCGGGGACATCCGCAGTGACATACAGACGGCCCATATTGTCTCATCACTGTGCGGCGCACAGGGCGGCAAACTCAGCCTGAATGATGCGATGCTGAAATGGGGCGCTCAGGATGAGAGGCCGGCCGGTGACAGTCTGGAAGCGTTCCTCGGATCTATTTCTGAACATTGATTTTATTTTCTGAACGGGGGAGTAATGGCAAAGCTTCGTGAGCTTATTATTAAAATATCGGCAAATTCATCCTCGTTTCAGTCTGAAATAGCCCGCACCTCACGGATGGGGGAGAATTATTACCGGACGCTGGAGCAGGGCGGGCGCAAAGCAGCATCGGCATCACGCGAAACGAAACGGGCAATCAGTGAGCTGAATAATGAGCTGTCATCAATAAAATCGACAGTAACCGGC
This sequence comes from Morganella sp. HMSC11D09, assembly GCF_001807955.1. NCBI lineage: Bacteria > Pseudomonadati > Pseudomonadota > Gammaproteobacteria > Enterobacterales > Morganellaceae > Morganella > Morganella sp. HMSC11D09. The sequence continues at coordinate 1,377 of NZ_KV791679.1, read as the reverse complement.
GTAATGGGGGCTATGGCCGGTGCTTTTGCCACGCAGCAGCTTATCAGTTATGCCGATACCTGGAGCCAGTTAAGCGGTCGCCTGAAACTGGCCTCTGTGTCTGCGGAGGATTTCAGCCGTGCTCAGCAGGAACTTATGTCACTGAGCCAGCGTACCGGCACGTCACTGGCGGCAAATACCAACCTGTATGCCCGTATTGCGCAGTCAATGCGTGATGCGGGTTATGCCTCGGGGGATGTGGCAAAAGTCACTGAAACGATTGCCACCTCACTGATTTTATCCGGTGCCAGTGCGGCGGAAGCCAGTTCCGTTACCACTCAGCTGAGTCAGGCACTGGCCTCTGGTGTGTTGCGCGGAGAAGAATTCAACTCCGTCATGGAAAACGGCGGACGACTGGCCAGACTGCTGGCAGCCGGAATGGGTACCACCATCGGCGGTCTGCGTGATATGGCGCAGAGCGGGCAGCTGACCACGGATAAAATCGTCCCGATCCTGACAAATACGGAGCAACTCAGAAAAGAATTTGAGCAGTTACCGCAGACCGTCAGTATGGCTTCGCAAAAGGTAGAAAATGCCTTTATGGCGTGGGTGGGCGGGGCTAATGAGGCATCTGGTGCAACCAGCACACTGACCGGGGCACTGAATGGTATTGCAGGAAACATAGAC
>NZ_KV791679.1:0-691 GCF_001807955.1 Morganella sp. HMSC11D09 | reverse complement strand
CAGTGTGACCAAAGCAACCATCGGGGTGGCTGGTGCCGCAAAAGGCGAGGTTGCTCTTGCGCAGGCTCAGTTGCGCGGAACACAAATTGCTGTTGCCAGAGCGCGTGCGGCAGAATACCGGGCACAAAAATCCCTGGCTGCTGCACGCGGAACCGATGCGCAGGCAGGCGCAGAAAAGCGGCTGGCCGCTGTACAGGCCTCCGTTGCACGCAATATAAACGCCCGCAATATCGCACAAAATAACCTGAATAACGTCACATCTGTCGGTTCACGTCTTCTTGGTGGTGCGCTGGGGCTGGTCGGTGGTATTCCGGGGCTGGTGATGCTGGGTGCCGGTGCCTGGTACACCATGTACCAGAAGCAGGAGCAGGCAAGACAGTCCGCACTTGAATACGCCGCCACCATTGACCAGGTTCGTGCCAATCTTAATAAAATGACGCTGCCGGAAACCGCTGATAACTCCGGTAAAACCAAGGAATCACTGGCTGCACAGAATAAACTGGTTGATGAACAGCGTCAGAAAGTCGAGGGATTAAAATCAGCGATAGCAGGATATCAGCAGATGCTGGCCTCACCCGGCCCCAGCATCAACGGCTATCTGATTAACCATCTGATCAGTCAGGAAGATGCGGTTAAATCCCTGGCGGCAGCGCAGGATGAGCTTTCGGTTGAACAGAGCAGACTGAATGAG
>NZ_KV791678.1:0-3721 GCF_001807955.1 Morganella sp. HMSC11D09 | reverse complement strand
CTCTCTATGCCTCCATGTCGGCCCGGTTCGCGGCCGTAGTTGAGTCCCTTGCAAGCCACGTCGAACAGTATTCAATCGACGAGCTTTTTGTTGACTGCAAAGGGATAACGGCCGCCATGAGCCTTGACGCTTTCGGGCGCCAACTGCGCGAGGAAGTCAGGCGACACACAACGCTGGTATGCGGGGTCGGTATTGCCCGTACTAAGACGCTGGCGAAGCTGTGTAACCACGCTGCAAAAACATGGCCCGCTACTGGCGGGGTGGTTGCTCTGGACGATGGCGCCAGACTGAAGAAATTAATGAGCATCCTGCCGGTTGCGGAAGTCTGGGGCGTCGGCCATCGTACAGAGAAAGCACTCGCCACAATGGGGATCAAAACGGTGCTGGATTTAGCCAGGGCAGATACGCGCCTAATCCGTAAAACATTCGGCGTTGTGCTTGAAAGAACGGTACGGGAGTTGCGCGGCGAGGCTTGCTTCAGCCTGGGAGAAAACCCTCCTGCGAAGCAGCAGATTGTTGTGTCGCGCTCATTCGGCCAACGCGTAGAAACCCTGACGGACATGCAGCAGGCTGTCACCGGATTTGCAGCGCGCGCAGCTGAAAAACTGCGTAATGAGAGGCAATACTGCCGCGTCATAAGCGTCTTTATCCGTACCAGTCCTTATTCAGTGCGTGATACACAGTATGCCAATCAGGCAACCGAAAAACTGACGGTGGCAACCCAGGACAGCCGCACGATAATTCAGGCAGCACAAGCCGCGCTGGCGCGGATCTGGCGGGAAGATATTGCGTATGCAAAAGCAGGGGTCATGCTGGCAGATTTTAGCGGGAAGGAGGCCCAGCTTGATTTATTCGACTCTGCTACGCCTTCAGCTGGCAGCGAGGCTTTAATGGCTGTTCTTGATGGTATAAACCGGCGTGGAAAGAGCCAGCTTTTTTTTGCAGGCCAGGGCATCGATAACTCCTTTGCCATGCGTCGTCAGATGTTGTCACCTGATTACACGACAGACTGGCGCTCAATACCAATAGCCACCATCAAATAATTACCGGCGCCGTACACGGGCCGGTTAACCCCTCAACCGGCCGAAACAAGTTTCGGCACGGTTTCGCGGTTTTCGGTAAAAGCCGTTTCCTCTGTATAAAAGATCAGCTAAATTATGTGTATTGCACAATACATATATGTGAGGTTAGCAGTGAATTTGCCTACGCCCGAAACCTACGATGAACTTCAGAGAGCCTACGATTTTTTCAATGAGAAGCTATTCAGCAACGAGCTGCCGCCATGCCTGATAACGTTGCAGCGTGAGAAGCGAACGTATGGCTATTGTTCCTTTAAGCGTTTCGTCGGCCGTGAGAGTGGGTACACGGTAGACGAGATCGCTATGAATCCGGTGTATTTCTCGATCAGAACCATAAAGGCCACGCTTTCAACACTGGTGCATGAGATGGTTCATCAGTGGCAATTCCATTTTGGCGAGCCTGGCCGCCGTGGCTATCACAACAAACAGTGGGCGGCCCGGATGGAACGGGTAGGACTAATGCCTTCTGATACCGGCGAACCGGGAGGCAGGAAAGTGGGCCAGAGCATGACCCATTATATTATTGCCGGTGGCCTTTTCGATATGGCCTGTGATGAACTGCTGACAGGCCATTTCCGGCTTTCCTGGATGGACAGGTTTCCGCCTTACCAGCCTAAGCCTGGCGCTGTGCTAAGCCCTACAGGAAAAGGCTATATTGACGACGAGGAAGATGATAGCGAACACGAACAGGAGGTGGAGGAAGGGCGCGACCCGGTTGAACTCGACGACGAGATCATAGAGGCCATGCGATTTGTAACCCCGCCGCCTGAAGCGCCGGTGAACAAAACAAACCGGGAAAAGTACAGCTGCCCGGTGTGTCATATCAATCTCTGGGGTAAACCGGGGATAGTGGTTTACTGTGGTGGCGAGCACTGTAATAAAGCCGCGTTAGTAGTCTTAAAATAAAGTCCTTTCGGACTTTATTTTTTTTCCATTTCCGAGGTCGTGATGTTATTAATGCTGTACTTCGCGGCTTCTTTTAAAACAGTTTCAGCAAGGCTTGCTGGTATCCAGACCTGAACTAATTTTAATGGTTCGCCGTTCTCGGCTTTAAGAGTGGTGTTCTGGTACAAATCCCAGATTCGCTTAACGGTGCTGGAAATGTTTTGCTTGGAACGGCCTACTCGCGTGGCTACGTCTGATGATTTCTCACCTTTGACAAGCACGGAATAGCCAATATCTGTTGTGATGTGTGCAAAGGAAGCCATTTGCGGCAGCAGCTGTTTCCATTCTGTTTCTGAAATTCTGTTTTTCTGAGCCATCTGTGGCGCCTCCGTAGTTTTGGTTACAGAAAGGATATACTCAGAATAAACAGGGGTCAATACAAGTACGATTTTTATAAACTTTATTTTATTTGAGGGTGAGGCCCGGTGCGGCAGCAGCGCGGGCCTCGATGGTGCCGCGAAGGTGCTGGCGCCATGCTCGGATTAAAACATGAACCCCTCAGAACTGCGAAACTTGTTTTCGCGGTTCTGAGGGGTTGACCGAGCCGCGAAGCGGCGCTGGTAAGCGATGATATGCACATATCCACAGGCATATTTTTAAAAGGTATTTTATAGATTTTTTATCTTTTTAAAGTCTTTTAGAGCTATATAACTCATTGATTTAAAATCATAAATAAGTGTTATCTCTGGGAATCCGCCCACCTTGTTATGGGATTTTCCCCACCTATCTATGGGAAACAGCCCACCTTACTATGGGAATTAGCCCACCTTGTTATGGGAATTGGCCCACCTTATGCGAAACTGTAAAAAATGTATTTACTTGTTTGAACTTTGTGGTAGTGTGGAGAGTAATTTTTAACCCACAAAGGCAAGGCGCATGGATAAGTTGCTGAACAAAAAGATAAAAGTTAAGCAGTCTAACGAGCTTACCGAAGCTGCTTACTACCTCTCGCTAAAAGCAAAGCGCGTTCTCTGGTTATGCCTTATGCAGACGTATTTCACAGCTTCAGTAAGCGAAGATGATGATGAGATGGCTGTACTCGGTGACTCTACTTTCAAAGTAAAGGTGGCTGACTATCAGCAAATTTTTCAGGTAAGCCGTAACCAGGCTATCAAGGATGTTAAAGAAGGCGTGTTTGAGTTAAGCCGTTCTGCGGTAATCTTTTACCCGAAAGAAGGGCGTTTTGACTGCGTCGCGCGCCCCTGGCTAACAGAGGCTGGCAGCCGATCAGCTCGTGGTATCTGGGAAATCGAATTTAACCATAAACTCCTGCCGTACATTTACGGCCTGACGAACCAGTTCACCACCTACTCGCTCCGCGATTGTGGCAGTCTTCGAAATCCCCGGACGATCCGCCTTTATGAAAGTCTTGCTCAATTCAAATCTTCAGGCTTATGGGTTACTACTCATGCTTGGTTAAATGACCGTTTCCTTTTGCCGGAATCCCAACAGAAGAATCTGGCAGAATTGAAACGATCTTTTCTTGATCCTGCATTAAAGCAGATAAACGAGAAAACCCCCTTGTTTGCTAAGTACCGTATTGATGATTCAGGGAAGTTTTTGTTCTCAATACTCGATAAGCAAAATCCCGTCTGACATAAACCAGCACCTTTGAGCCTGTCATTTGACAGGTTTTTTTAATTTCCGTCAGGAAGGTGGGTGCATTCCCACACGGCAGCGGCGCCCGGCAAGGTGGG
>NZ_KV791677.1:0-805 GCF_001807955.1 Morganella sp. HMSC11D09 | reverse complement strand
CGATCTCGGTAAACATTCCTTTCATGTACAATCAGGGAAAACAGTAAGGCACAGATTAAACCATGGTGGCTCACGTGAAGCAAACAATGCCCTGTGGACAATAGCCCTTGTACGTATGCGTAGCGATCCGCGCACGAGAATCTATGTCGACAGACGAACTGGTGAAGGGCTATCGACTAAAGAGATCCTGAGATGCCTAAAACGCTACATCATCCGTGAGCTCTATCCATTGATTTTATCGGACCTCGCATATGCCAATCGCCGCTCTTGACATAGGAGCGTCAACAGCCCGATGGAGCGCTTCTTCAGAAGCCTGAAAAACGAATGGGTACCGGTGACCGGCTATATCAGCTTCAGCGAAGCCGTTCATGCAATAACGGATTATATCGTCGGGTATTACAGCGAACTCAGGCCGCATGAATATAACGGTGGATTACCACCAAACGAATCAGAAAACCGATTCTGGGAAAACTCTAAAACCGTGGCCAGTTTTAGTTGACCACTACACTCTCATTTAAAGGCAGAACAACATTAAGTAAAATTGGGCTATCTCGAATTCGATCAAAAATATTTTTAGCCGCAGTTAGCGCAGATAAATATAACCCAGATATCAAAGCACAAAAAAAGCGACTTTTATCTGCAGGAAAAACAAAGATGCAAGCATTAGGTGCTGCGATGCGAAAGCTAATTCAAATTTGTTTTGGGGCTATAAAGAATCAAAGAAAATATCAGTCTGAATTAAGTTTGAATTAGCTCCTAAGAGATGGTATCTACAATATTGACGCCGGATAGATTTAAGCAAGCC
>NZ_KV791676.1:0-704 GCF_001807955.1 Morganella sp. HMSC11D09 | reverse complement strand
TGAAACCATGAGTATGATTTTAACTGCGCGGGCTTTGCAGATAAAAACCGGCAACGCGCTGCGCAAACTGGTGCTGGTAAAGCTGGCGGATAATGCCAATGACCAGGGCGAGTCATGGCCGTCTGTGCCGTACATCGCAGAGCAGTGCGAAATGTCAGAGCGCTCAGTACAGAACCACATTAACGCTCTGGTGGAAATGGGGCTGGTTCGTATCGAATCCCGGAAATCGGCCAACGGTCTGAACCAGTCAAACATCTATCATCTGCGTCTGAATACCGCCGTTGTGAGTGGTGAATCTCCTGCACCATATGGTGCAAATCCTGCGGGGGTGAGTGGTGCAAATGGTTCCGGGACTGGTGCAGGAGATTCACCAGGTGGTGCAACTGGTTCCGATAGTGGTGCAGGAGCTGCACCCAGAATCAGTCATGATCCAGTCATAGATCCAGATAATAAAAATATTAATCCTGCTCACGGAAAAACCAAAAGCAAAACTGTGATGCCGAAAAACTTTGCACCGTCACCGGAACACACTGAACGGGCAAAAACTGCCGGACTGGATGTTCAGGATGAGTTTGGCAAATTCAGGGACTACCACGCCAGCAAGGGCACCCAATACGCTGACTGGAACGCTGGGTTTAATTACTGGCTGAGACAGGCCGAAGGATTTAAACGCGCTGCGGACTCAAAGAACATCGACACCACCG
>NZ_KV791675.1:0-959 GCF_001807955.1 Morganella sp. HMSC11D09 | reverse complement strand
ACGTAATACCCGAGCACTCTCTTTGCCGGAAAGCGCAGGTGATTAAGAGGTTTAAATTTCGGTGTGTATTTGTCGAGTATTGCGGTGTGTTGTTCGTCTGATGTGTACTTCATTAATTCCTTCAGGCATTCCCTTGCTATTCGTCTGCGTCCGTTCTCTGCTTCCTGTGGTGTCATTGGTCACCTCAGATTTGTGCTTCCAGTAACCGGTTGCCGATATCCATCAGGTCATCACGGTTAACTGTGGTAATTATCCGGCGGGGCTGGGTGAACGGTCGCCAGATTAAAAGCATCGAACCTTTGTTGTTTCCGTTCACCGGTTTGTTTGTGCCGGCGTTAATAAACGATATCCGGCCACCGGTAATAAATCTGACTTCATCAACGGTATCCAGTGCCGATTTAAACCATCCCACGGATGTATCTGCCGGAACCAGCATCACGACCGGCTGCAGTTGCTCCCCGCACTGTTCGGCAGCTTTGCGACCCACGGCTGTATGTCGCTATACGGTGGGTTGCACCATATTGAGCCGTAGCTTTGCCAGTCGGAGTTTAATGCGTTGTCTTTTTCGGTGAGATAATGAGAGCAGAGGGTATTATTTTTATCGGCGGCGGCATCAAGGTAAAAACCGAATTCAGCGTCCAGTGCTGAGAATAACGGGATGGGAGTTTGCCACAAATCACGCAATTCCTTTGGTGTTGTGCTCCCGCCGTAGTCAGTTTTCATTCTTACCCCTGCTGTCATTTATATCAAACGGCATCCCGTCTGCCTTCATTGGCTTGATGCTGGCAAAATCACAAGGAACTATTATCCCGCCAAATGACTGAGCCATCATTAATACCTGCTTTGCCTGAAGTGCCACTATGTTTTTCGGTAGTGCTATTTGATATGTTTCGCCATTAATTAAAACTAATGTCGTCACTGCTTCAACTTTTTTCATTCTCCGCCTCTTTCATCATCAG
>NZ_KV791674.1:0-31877 GCF_001807955.1 Morganella sp. HMSC11D09 | reverse complement strand
CTTACATATTTTATAATATAAAAAAATAAAGCACATCAAAATGGCCATCTTTACACCTGGGTGTAAAGATGGCTATAAAATATTACTTAAAATTTACATTAACAACATTATCCAAGCTTCCCTCCAACTCATCCATGTAGTCTGCATACCACTGCATCATTTCTCTGCGTTCATCCATATACTGAGCATGATTATACGTGCCACGGATCGCATTCTTATCGATATGTGCAAGCTGAGTCTCAATCCATGCCGAGTTATATCCTTTCTCATGCAAAATCGTACTCATCGTGTGACGGAAGCCGTGCCCTGTTAGCCGACCTTTATATCCCAACAACTCAATAACCTGATTTACGCTTTCCTTACTGATCGGCTTTCTGTGGTCATTACGACCTATGAATACAAGCTCATAATGCCCTGATAGTGGTTTGAGTGAGTTAAACAGCTCGATCACCTGTTTTGATAATGGCACGACATGCGGTCGCTTCATCTTCATCACTTCAGCCGGAATTTCCCAAATCCCTTTTTCTAAATCGATATCCTGCCAACGAGCAAAACGGAGTTCTTGTGTCCGTACCGCTGTCAGCAAAATAATTTTAGTCGCTGTTTTAGTGATCACGCTGCCTGTATAACTTGCTAAATCTTTCAGGAAATAGGGTAACTCTTCAGCGGTTAAAAATGGGAAGTGTTGCTTCTTTGGTGGGGTCAGCGCTGTAGCTAGGTCAGGGGCTGGATTGTATTCAGCTCTGCCCGTGATAATCGCGTATCGGTAAACCTCTCCGCAGCGCTGACGGACTTTACGCATCTTCTCTAAGGCACCGCGCTTCTCCATCCTACGCAGCGTTTCCAGCAGCTCTAACGGCTTGATTTCCGCTATCGGGCGTTTACCAATATAAGGAAAGATATCCTTTTCAAAGGTATCAATGATTTCGTCTCGATAACGCAGTGACCAGCGATCGGCTTTCGATTTATGCCATTCACGGGCAATGGCTTCAAAAGTATTTCCTGTACTGAGCTTTTGAATCGCCTTCTCTTCTTTTTTGACTTCTCCCGGATCTCCACCAGCAGCGAGTACCTTTTTTGCTTGGTTTCTCATTTCACGTGCTTCAGCAAGTGTCACGGTAGGAAAAACACCAAAAGCTAATCTTTTTTCTTTACCACCAAAGCGATACTTCATTCTCCAGTAGCGTGAACCTTTTGCTGTAACTTCAAGGTATAAACCACCACCATCAAAGAGTTTATATGACTTCTCTTTAGGCTTTGCAGTCTCTACCTGACGGGCAGTTAATGTCATTGGGGGCACCTCATTTTGGGGTTAATTTTTAGTGCCCCCTGATATGCCCCCAAAAACCTATTGATGTAGGTTGACCTTGGTTGACATCAGGAGACTGGAAAGTGTATATACAGTAGGTATTATAAGGGATTGATTGAGTTTTGTGGAGGTATATTGAACTTGAGTGGCGGAAGATCACAGGAGTCGAACCTGCCCGGGACCGCTGGCGGCCCCAACCGGATTTGAAGTCCGGCCGCCCCACCGGGGACGATGATCTTCCGTTTTGAGGTTGCACAGTATACGCTTTCCGGCAGGGATTCAAAAGTTCTCTTGCGTTTTTTCCTTTGAGATACATCAGTATCGTGCGATTTTTTACGAGAATGATTTTTAATCAGCATAATAACACTAAAAATCATTGAACTTGCCGGAGTGTGTCCCCATCTTATAGAGAGTTTCGATTTTCATTTTTCATGTGTATGTGCGCTGCGGCGGACGTGCACCAGCAGCCAACAGGATGGTTTATGATGAACCCTTTGCTTACCCCGACTCAGAATCAGTTACCGGCATTTTCTGCCATCAATCCGGAATGTATTGTGCCTGCGGTGAAAGAAACGCTGGATAATTATCGTCAGACGGTAGAGCAGGTGGTGAGTCATTCACCTGATTTTACATGGGAAAATGTGTGTGTACCGCTGGCGGAAGCCGGGGATAAATTATCCCGTGTCTGGTCGCCGGTCAGTCATCTGAACTCTGTCAAAAACAGCCCTGAACTGCGCGAAGCTTATGAACAGTGCCTGCCGCTGCTGTCAGAATTCAGTACCTGGATGGGTCAGCACGAAGGGCTGTATAACGCCTATAAATCACTGAAAAACAGCCCGGCGTTTGCGTCACTGTCTCAGGCTCAGCGCAAGTCAGTAGAAAATTCCCTGCGTGATTTTGAGTTATCCGGCATTGGTCTGCCACCGGAGAAACAGAAGCGCTACGGCGAGATTTCTGCCCGTCTGTCTGAGCTGGGTTCGCTGTTCGGCAATAATGTGCTGGATGCAACCATGGGCTGGAGCAAGCTTATCACCGATGAAAGCATGCTGGCCGGTCTGCCGGAGAGTGCGGTTGCTGCTGCACAGGCACTGGCGGAGTCCAAAGGTGAGAAGGGCTGGCTGTTTACCCTGGATATGCCGAGCTATCTGCCGGTGATGACTTACGCCGATAACCGTGAGCTGCGCAAAGAGATGAGCGAAGCCTACGGCACCCGTGCTTCCGAGCTGGGGCCGAACGGCGGTAAGTGGGATAACAGCAGTGTGATGGCGGAGATTTTAGCGCTGCGACATGAGCTGGCACAGTTACTCGGCTTTAAAAACTACGCGGAAAAATCCCTCGCCACCAAAATGGCGGAAAACCCGCAGCAGGTGCTGGATTTCCTGAATGACCTGGCGGAGCGCGCCCATCATCAGGGCGAGCAGGAAGTGGCTCAGCTGGCCGCCTTTGCCAAAGAACATTACGGCGTTGATAAACTCGAGCCGTGGGATATGGCCTATTTTGCCGATAAGCAAAAACAGCATCTGTTCTCGGTCAGTGATGAGCAGCTGCGTCCGTACTTCCCGGAAGAAAAAGCGATCAGCGGATTGTTTGAAGTGATCCGCCGGATCTACGGGATCACCGCCAAAGAGCGTTTCGGGGTGGAAACCTGGCATCCGGATGTCCGTTTCTTTGATTTATTTGATAAGAACGGTGAATTACGCGGTAGTTTCTATCTGGATCTGTATGCCCGTGAGCACAAACGCGGCGGGGCGTGGATGGATGACTGTATCGGCCGTATGCGCCACAAAGATAATTCCCTGCAAAAACCGGTTGCGTATCTGACCTGTAACTTTAATAAACCGGTCGGCGGCAAACCGGCGCTGTTTACTCATGATGAAGTGCTGACTCTGTTCCATGAGTTCGGACACGGCCTGCATCATATGCTGACACAGATTGATGTGGCGGATGTTTCCGGCATCAATGGTGTGCCGTGGGATGCGGTTGAGCTGCCGAGCCAGTTTATGGAAAACTGGTGCTGGGAGCCGGAGGCGCTGGCCTTTATCTCCGGTCATTATGAAACCGGTGAGCCGCTGCCGCAGTCGCTGCTCGACAATATGCTGGCAGCGAAGAATTATCAGTCTGCGATGTTTATTCTGCGTCAGCTGGAGTTCGGGCTGTTTGATTTCCGTCTGCATGCGGAATATGACCCGGCAACCGGCGCTCAGGTGATGCCGACACTGCTGTCTGTGAAAGAGAAAGTCTCTGTGGTGCCTGCTGCGCCGTGGAACCGCTTTCCGCATGCGTTCAGTCATATCTTTGCCGGTGGTTATGCGGCCGGTTACTACAGTTATCTGTGGGCGGATGTGCTGGCAGCGGATGCATTCTCCCGCTTCAGTGAGGAAGGTATCTTCAATCCGGTCACCGGGCAGTCTTTCCTGGATAATATTCTCAGCCGGGGTGGTTCGGAAGAGCCAATGGTCCTGTTTGAGCGCTTCCGCGGCCGTAAGCCGGAACTGGATGCGATGTTAAAAGGCTACGGAATCAACGGGTAATACGTGAAGATTCGTTTACAGTGTGAACAGGGCGCAGACAGCTGCGCCCTTGATGTACTGGCGGCGCGGTGGGGCCTGGAGCATGATGATACCGCGCTGATGGCGCTGGTGCTGACGGCGGAAGGGCTGGAGCTGCGCAAGTGTGATGAACCGAAACTCGGCGGGATCCGTGTGGATTTTGCCGGGGGAACGATGGCTCACCGGCGCCGTTTCGGCGGCGGACGCGGTGAAGCGGTGGCAAAGGCTGCCGGGATTAAGAAATCCTATCTTCCGTCAGTGGTGGACGCGACAGCCGGTCTCGGGCGTGATGCCTTTGTGCTGGCATCGCTGGGCTGTCATGTGCGGATGATTGAACGCCATCCGGTCGTTGCGGCACTGCTGGATGATGGCTTACAGCGGGCCTACCGGGACAGTGAAATCGGGGGATGGATGCAGGAGAGAATGATCCTTATCCATGCGTCCGGGATTGATGCGCTGGCGGACATCACACCACCGCCGGATGTGGTCTATCTCGACCCGATGTATCCGCACCGGCAGAAAAGCGCGCTGGTGAAGAAAGAAATGCGGGTGTTTCAGTCGCTGGTGGGTGCGGATGAGGATGCGGATCTTCTGCTGGCACCTGCACTGGCGCTGGCAACCCGTCGTGTGGTGGTGAAACGTCCGGATTACGCGGAGCCGTTAGCCGGGCAGAAAGCGGCTGCGGCGATTGAAACCAAAAACCATCGTTTTGATATCTATCCCTGCGTGAAAGCAGAGGGATAACACTGAATAACATCTGAAAAGGGGACAGGGCAGTTCCCGTTTCGCGAAGGGGCAACAAGTGAGACTTCCGTAACGCTTGTTATACCCCCTTCGACACTGTGACGTTTTTCAGTAACAGTTTACAGACTTACAGCACACCCTGCGCCAGCATGGCATCAGCGACTTTCACGAAGCCGGCGATATTCGCACCCTGCACATAGTTGGTCTGTTTTTCTTCACTGCCGTACTCAACGCATGCATTGTGGATATCCAGCATGATGTGATGCAGACGCTCATCCACCACTTCACGTTTCCAGCCGAGACGGACAGAGTTCTGTGACATTTCCAGGCCGGATGTTGCCACGCCGCCCGCATTCGCTGCTTTGCCCGGTGCAAACAGGACATTTGCCGCCAGGAAGGCATCGGTTGCCGGGATAGTGGTCGGCATGTTTGCGCCTTCCGCCACGGCTTTAACGCCGTTTTTGATCAGCACTTCAGCATCTGCCAGATCCAGCTCGTTCTGAGTGGCGCACGGCAGAGCGATATCCACCGGAACAGCCCACGGGGTCTGATCTTTCAGATACACCAGGCCGAACTCTTTCGCATACTCTTCCACACGGCCGTAACGGTCTTTGATTTCGGTCAGACGCGCCAGTTTTTCGGCGGTGAAACCGTCTTCGTCAACCACGGTACCGGAGGAGTCAGATGCGGTGATCACTTTCGCACCCAGTGACAGGCATTTTTCGATGGTGTACTGCGCCACGTTACCGGAGCCGGAAACCGCAACACGCATACCGTCGAAGCTCATCCCGTGGCGTTCCAGCATGGCCTGAGTGAAGTAAACCAGCCCGTAACCGGTGGCTTCCGGACGGATCAGACTGCCGCCGAAGGAGAGACCTTTGCCGGTAAACACACAGGCGGTGTTGTTGGACAGTTTTTTCATCATCCCCGCCATGTAGCCGACTTCACGTCCGCCGACGCCGATATCACCCGCAGGGACATCCGTATCTGCGCCCAGATGACGGTACAGCTCGGTCATCAGCGCCTGGCAGAAACGCATCACTTCGCCCTGGCTTTTGCCTTTCGGATCAAAGTCAGAGCCGCCTTTACCGCCGCCCATCGGCAGTGTGGTCAGGGCATTTTTCAGTGTCTGCTCAAAGCCGAGGAATTTGAGGATGGAGAGGTTTACGGACGGATGGAAGCGCATACCGCCTTTGAACGGGCCGATAGCGGAGCTGAACTGCACACGCCATGCGCGGTTTACCTGCACCTGACCCTGATCGTCAACCCAGGTCACGCGGAACTGAATTACGCGCTCCGGCTCAACAAAGCGGGCGAGCAGGTTCTGATCGCGGTACTGCGGATTCTTTTCAAGGAATGGCCATAGCGTGGAGAAAACTTCGCGCACCGCCTGGAGAAATTCCGGCTGTGACGGGTCACGGCGCTGAACATTTTCCAGAAACGTTTCCAAAGAGATAAAGTTACTCATGTTGATTTCCTGTCTGTCATGCCCTTCTCATTCATGCAGCAGTTATGCAGGCCGCACTTGTCTCCCGGGGCAGGTTCTCCGGAATATTTTCGCGTACGTCATATCTGTGACACGAATGATATCGGGTTACGTTACTTTGTGAGGTATCCCGAACATTTTTGTTTTATTTTTCGAATAATGTGAGATGTGTTTGCATTTACCACTTGAATTTATCTCTTGTTTATATCCTGTTTTCAAGCTGTTTTTTTCATATATGACAAAAAAAATTCGTTGACGGCCTTTTTGACGGATTCGGCAGCCGCATTTTCAGCCAAAAAAAATGCCTGCATAAGCAGGCATTTTATATGAATAATTTTTCAGCAGAGGATTATGCGTTATCATCATCCCGCAGCGGAACAATTAACATATCGACATGAACGGTGTTAATCAGCTGACGGGCGGAAGACATCAGTTTGCTCCAGAAATCCTGGTGGTGTCCGCAGACAACCAGGTCCATATCATATTTTCTGATGGCATCGACTAATACCTGGCCGAGATCACCGCTGCCGCTGAGCATTTCCTGAATCTCATAACCGGAATTTTTCGCCAGGTTTTTCAGTGAATTACTGGTTTCTTCAGTAATGCGCTGCTGCATATCACCCAGGTTAACATCGATAAGTCCGGTGTATAAGTCAGAGTAATTGACATCAACGTGGATCAGAGAAACTTTGGCGTTGTAAGGTTTTGCCATAGAAACTGCTTTGCTTACTAACACTTCACTTTCAGGCGAAAGATCGACTGCGACCAGAATATGTTTATATGCCATAAGAAACTCCTTCCGTTCAAAAGGTTAAGGGGTTGGCAGGGCTTGCGCCGCTATCCTTTATGAATACTATAACTGCTTAATATCATTAAAGAGTGTAATGCTGATCACAACTCAATGCTTTTATCAGGCAGCAGAGAATGTCTGATTTATAAGATATACCAGTCTGCGCACTTCTCACAAGGTTGAGAGTGGCAAAACGGATATTTTCAGAAGATTATCGTGAAAGAATGTGAGAGTTTGTGGAACTTCACAGCATTGTTCATACTGAATACATAAAATACTGTCAGTATGATGTGATAGACACTGATATCACCGGTTCCTTCTCCGCAGATAGTCTAAGGAGTGGATTATGTTCAGTATACTTACACTGTTCTGGGCGTTATGTTTTCTTTGTCTGATTAACATGATCCGGTTTTATTCATCCACCCGGGCATTACTCTCGGTCCTGCGTGACAGCGACCCGCTGCTTTACCACGCTGTCGGCGGCAATAATGCGTTTACTGACCACACCCAGTGGCAGAAGCAGCTGCGCCTTATCCGCTATATCAATCAGCGGGAATATCTCACTCATCATGACCCTGAAGTGATTTTACGCTGCGAACGTATCCGCCGTCAGTTCACCATGATCAGTGCGATATGCGGAATTGTGATTGCCTCTCTGCTGATGATGATTATCTGGCCGTAACCGGTTACCGGATGCAAAAAAAAGCCTGACACGTGTGTCAGGCTTTTCTGTTTCAGAGGATAGCAACCTGCTGTCAGATAATCTGCAGGGAGATCCAGTAGAGCGCGCCGGACAGGATAATGGACACCGGCAGTGTCAGAATCCAGGCCAGCATGATGTTTTTGATGGTTTTGGTCTGAACACCACCACCGTCAACAATCATCGTACCTGCCACCGCAGAGGAGAGCACCTGGGTGGTGGATACCGGCATCCCGGTATAACTTGCCACACCAATGGAGACAGCCGCGGTGACCTGCGCAGACACGCCCTGGGCGTATGTCATGCCTTTCTTACCGATTTTCTCACCGATAGTCACTGCAACACGTTTCCAGCCGAACATGGTGCCCAGAGAGAGCGCCAGCGCGACAGAAATGATGATCCAGATAGGCGCATACTCAACGGTATTCAGCAGGTCATTGGACAGACGTTTCAGGAAACGCGCATCTTCCGGTTTGGTTTCCGGTAATTTCGCCACTTCTGCGGCGGTATCCGAAATACACATCAGCAGACGACGCATCTGGCTGCGCTGTTCCGGTAATAAATCATCATAGGTATGAATATTACCGAGCAGATCCTGAGCCTGTCTTAATACGATGCCGGTACGGGAGCTGTCACAGTGGAACTGTTCATTGAGAACGGTATTCTCCGTGTTCAGTGCCGGGGTCAGCTCAATGGCGTGTGCCAGTGCATCCTTATGCGTGGTGTAATACTGCTCCAGGTTGACCACGGCATCACGCGTACGGGCGATTTCGTAATCACTGGAATTCATATTCACCATAAAGCCGGCAGGGGCGACACCAATCAGAACCAGCATAATCAGACCGATACCTTTCTGCCCGTCGTTTGCGCCGTGTGAGAAGCTGACGCCGACTGCGGAAAGGATAAGGGCGGTACGCGTCCAGAATGGCGGTTTGCGTTTGCCGTCTTTTTTCTCACGTTCTGCCGGTGTTAAGTGGATACGGCGGCGTTTCTTCGTGCCGCTCCAGTAGCGGCGCAGGAACCAGATCATTAATCCGGCGATCACCAGGCCGACCAGCGGTGACAGAATCAGAGAAAGGAAAATGCTGATCATTTTCGGAATATTCAGCGCATCAACCACGGAACTGTTGGTCACAATTGCGTTGGTCAGGCCGATCCCGATAATGGCGCCGATCAGGGTATGAGAACTTGAGGCCGGGATACCGAAGTACCAGGTGCCCAGGTTCCAGATGATAGCGGCGAGAAGCAGGGAAAAGACCATGGCAAGACCATGGGCCGAACTGACATTCAGCAGTAAGTCCGTGGGCAGAAGATGCACGATCGCATACGCCACGCTCAGACCGCCGAGCAGTACCCCGAGGAAGTTAAATACACCGGCCATGACGACAGCAAGCTGCGCGCGCATTGCACGGGTATAGATAACAGTTGCTACCGCGTTTGCGGTATCATGGAAGCCGTTGATGGCTTCGTAAAACAGCACAAAGATCAGTGCCAGTACTAACAAGAGGCCGGTGTGAAATTCCAGGCCTGTAAATAGATGTAGCATAGACGTTAAGCCAGTTGTTGGACATGAACGCGGCGCATTATCAGCGACAAATGCGTCCCGGGGAAGTGAAATATGGCCTTTTTTTGATTTGATACCTTCATCAAATCAGCTTAAGGAATTATTAATCCTTGTATATCATCGGATTAGGCTCCTTTTCTGAAAAGAATAAATTTTTGGCCTGATTTAATCATCATGACAAATTTAAGACATTTATCGGAATTTCTCCACATTTAAAGACACAGAGAACACTATTTTGGAAAAGTTTGACGCGATTGTAATAGGCGCGGGTGCCGCCGGACTATTCTGTGCCGCGCAGGCAGGGCAGCGCGGGCTGCGGGTGCTGGTGCTGGATAACGGTAAAAAAGCCGGGCGGAAAATTCTGATGTCCGGGGGCGGGCGCTGTAATTTTACCAACCTTTATACCGAACCGGCGGCGTATCTGAGCAAAAATCCGCATTTTTGTAAGTCAGCGCTCGCCCGTTATACGCAGTGGGATTTTATTGCCCTGGTGCAGAAATATCGGATTGCCTATCATGAGAAAACCCTCGGCCAGCTTTTCTGTGATGATTCCGCACAACAGATAGTTGATCTTCTGCTGGCGGAGTGTGAGTCGGGGAATGTGGTTATCCGCCTGCGCAGTGAGGTGACGGAGGTACAGAAACAGGGCGATGATTTCTGTGTGACCGTTAACGGAAAGGTTGTGAGCGCTCACTCACTTGTGGTGGCCAGCGGCGGATTATCGATGCCGGGGCTGGGGGCGACTCCGCTGGGTTACCGCCTGGCGGAACAGTTTGGTCTGCCGGTATTACCGACCCGCGCCGCACTGGTGCCTTTCACGCTGCATAAACCGCTGCTGGAAGCCTTACAGACGCTGTCCGGCGTGGCAGTGCCTGCGACAGTTACCGCACAGGATGGCACCCGGTTTGCGGAAAATATATTATTTACCCATCGTGGCCTGTCAGGCCCTGCGGTCCTGCAAATCTCCAGTTACTGGCACCCCGGTGAGTATGTGAGTATTAACTTACTTCCGGGCACCGATCTGGCGGAATTTTTCACCGTACAGCGGGAAAAACACCCGAATCTGAGCCTGCGTAATGCACTGGCGAAGCTGTTACCAAAACGGCTGGTGGAGTGTTTACAGACAACCGGTGACCTGCCGGATACTGCGCTGAACCAGTTATCCAAAGCCGTACAGCAGGAAATCACGGAGAAATTACAGAACTGGCAGGTGCAGCCGAATGGCACAGAAGGTTACCGGACAGCCGAAGTGACACTCGGCGGTGTGGATACTCAGGCGCTCTCCTCCAAAACCATGGAAGCCCGCGATGTTCCGGGACTCTATTTTATCGGCGAAGTGACCGATGTGACCGGCTGGCTCGGCGGCTATAACTTCCAGTGGGCATGGAGTTCCGCGTGGGCATGTGCGCAGGCACTGCCGTTTTCACCGGATGTTTAATCCCTGATAACCCTATGGAATTATTTAATTTTATTAAAATAAATCACGGTATCAGTGAGTTAACAGAAAACATCAGTGATTATACGAAATCCTGAGCAAAAAGTGCTTTACAAATGATACTGAGAACTATTATCATCAAATCACTTTCAGATGACCACCTTCAGGGTTCAGATGAAAGAACGACATTGCTCACATTGCTTCCAGTGTTTATTTAGCCAGCCCAGTGCTGGCTTTTTTTTTCCCCTTTTTCCCCGGGGCCATTCGCGCCGCAGGTGCGTTGGCTTTTCTGTGTCATCCTCCGGCCTGTGGCTGTGTTGGTTGCGCTCAGTATTCCGGGTCACATACTTGTGTATGCTCCCCGGAATCCTTCCCTTACCGCCTTGCCACAAACCGGATGATTTCACAGATGAATTGTTTGGTTTTGATAATGTAAAAATTCATTCGGGAATAACCGGCAAAAAAAGGAAAGCGTAAAGCGCCATGGATGGCGCGATCCGAGCGGACAGGGATGTGTCAGCGTCTTTCCGCTTTGCTGGTTAT
The DNA here is from genome assembly GCF_001807955.1 of Morganella sp. HMSC11D09. Classification (NCBI taxonomy): domain Bacteria; kingdom Pseudomonadati; phylum Pseudomonadota; class Gammaproteobacteria; order Enterobacterales; family Morganellaceae; genus Morganella; species Morganella sp. HMSC11D09. Next base: position 20,757 of record NZ_KV791674.1, on the reverse strand, counting down.
CCCGCCGCCCGGGTCTGAAAGAAGATGGTTTTAATGGTTATCTCCGCATCCCCCTGTCAGCACTTATTCAAATTTTTTGAATTCTTGCGTTAAACCCGGCTACTGGTGAAATTAGCGGCAGGACGTAAACTTAACCTCATCAGATTGAGGAGAAAAATTATGATCTATGTACGCCCTGCAAATGAACGCGGCCATGCTAACCACGGCTGGCTCGACAGCTGGCACACCTTTTCGTTTGCCGATTATTATGACCGTAACTTTATGGGCTTTTCCGCCCTGCGGGTTATTAACGAAGATTTTATCGCGGAAGGTCAGGGGTTCGGTACCCATCCGCATAAAGACATGGAAATTCTTACCTATGTGCTGGGTGGTGCGGTGGAGCATCAGGACAGCATGGGGAATAAAGAACAGGTGCCTGCCGGTGAGTTCCAGATCATGAGCGCCGGAACCGGGATCCGACACTCGGAATATAACCCGAGTAATGATAATCCGCTGCATCTGTATCAGATCTGGATTATCCCTGAAAAAACCGGTCTGACTCCGCGCTATGAACAGCGCCGGTTCGATGCGGCAAACGGACGCCAGCTGGTGCTTTCCCCGGATGCCCGTGACGGCTCGCTGAAAGTTTTTCAGGACATGACACTGTGGCGCTGGACACTGGCCGCCGGTGAAGAAGGGGAATATCAGCCTCAGAGCGGACGGATGGTCTGGATCCAGGTGGTGAAAGGTGAGCTGACCGTGAATGGCCAGACAGTGAAAACCAGTGATGGCGTGGCCGTATGGGATGAAGCGTTAATCAGCCTGAATGCCGCACAAGACAGTGAAATCCTGCTGTTTGACCTGCCGCCTGCCCAATAAAACAGAAAGCCCCGGATCATCTGACCCGGGGCTACTGTGTTGCTCACACTACTTTTCTTGTTATCCGGTTACAGCGAAGGCCCTGCACTAATCAGAGCCTGACCCGCCGGCGTGTCGGTATATTTATCAAAATTATTTATAAACCGCCCTGCGAGGTCTTCCGCTTTTTCCTGCCACTGCGCCACATTATCATACGTGTTGCGCGGGTCGAGTATGTGACTGTCGACACCCGGCAGTTCGTGAGGAATGGCCAGATTAAAGACCGGCAGCGTATGTTTCGCCGCTTTATCAATATCCCCACTAAGAATGGCGTCTATGATAGCACGAGTATTCTTAATTGAAATGCGTTTTCCGGTTCCGTTCCACCCGGTGTTCACTAAATACGCTTTTGCCCCGGCCGCTTTCATCCGTTTTACCAGCACATCGGCGTACTGTGTCGGGTGCAGCGTCAGGAATGCCGCACCGAAGCAGGCAGAGAAGGTTGGCGTCGGCTCTGTGACACCGCGCTCGGTACCGGCCAGTTTTGCGGTAAATCCGGATAAGAAATGATACTGCATCTGCTCCGGTGTCAGTTCCGCCACCGGCGGCAGCACACCGAAGGCATCGGCAGTCAGGAAAATCACATTGTTGGCGTGACCCGCTTTGGAAACCGGTTTAACAATGTTTTCAATATGATAGATAGGGTAAGAAACCCGGGTGTTTTCGGTTTTGCTGCCGTCATCAAAATCCACACTGCCGTCCGGACGGACAACCACGTTTTCCAGCAGTGCATCGCGGCTGATGGCGTGATAAATATCCGGCTCTGCTTCTGCAGATAAATTAATGGTTTTGGCGTAGCAGCCGCCCTCAAAGTTAAAGACGCCGTCATCATCCCAGCCGTGTTCATCATCGCCGATCAGTTTACGTTTCGGATCGGTTGAGAGGGTGGTTTTACCGGTGCCGGACAGGCCGAAGAAAATCGCCACATCCCCTTTTTCACCCACGTTTGCCGAGCAGTGCATGGAGGCAATGCCCTGTAACGGCAGCAGATAGTTCATGATGGAGAACATGCCTTTCTTCATCTCACCGCCGTACCAGGTACCGCCGATAAGCTGGATGCGCTCGCTCAGATTGAATGCCACAAAATTTTCCGAATTCAGCCCCTGCGCCTGCCAGTCCGGGTTCACGCATTTCGCACCGTTCATCACAATGAAGTCCGGTTCAAAATCATGCAGTTCGTTTTCATCCGGGCGGATAAACATGTTTTTGACGAAGTGTGCCTGCCAGGCAACCTCGGTAATAAAGCGGACTTTCAGGCGGGTATCGGCATTGGCGCCGCAGAAGGCGTCCACCACAAACAGGCGTTTGCCGGATAACTGATTGGTGATCAGGTGTTTCAGGGAATTCCAGGTGTCCTGTGACAGCGGTTTGTTGTCGTTTTTGCCTTTTCCCTGATCCGCCCACCAGACGGTGTCGCGGGTGAGATCATCCCTGACCAGATATTTGTCTTTCGGTGAGCGGCCGGTAAAGATACCGGTGTCTACCGCGACCGCGCCGCTGGTGGTGACAACACCGTGTTCATAACCGGTCAGGCCGGGACGGGTTTCTTCATCAAAGAGTAAGTCATAACTCGGGTTATAGATTATTTCTGCGGCATCGCGGATACCATACTGCTCCAGTTCATTCACAGCCATTGTTTTTACGCTCATCCAAAGCCTCCGGGTTGTCGGAATATCTCCATATATCATAATTATTTACGACTGGTTAACAGCGATTGCTATCAAATAAATGAAAATCCGGATTTTATTTGGGTTTATTTTGTGAGCTGGCTCGATACCATAAGAAAAAATAAACAAAAAGGCCGCATCCTGGGAGCCCGGTGCGGCCTGGTGTTGCGTCAGCTAAAACGAATCAGTGCAGCGAAGCGTTTTTCTGAGTGCGGATTTCATGAATATCCTGTTCATCAAAGATATGATGAGCACCGCAATATTCACACTCCATATCAATTTTGCCATCTTCCTGCAAAATATGATTAACATCTTCTTCCGGCAGTGTTACCAGCGTATCTGCGCAGCGTTCGCGGGAACAACCGCAATGAAACGCTACCGGTGCCGGTTCATACAGCACAACGTCTTCTTCATGATAGAGACGGTACAGGATGGTTTCGGCATCCAGGGTAAAGAGCTCATCAGACGAAATAGTGGCAGTCAGCTGCATCAGGTGGCTGAACATGTTCTGTGTTTCTTCCTGAGTACGGGCTTCTGCTGATGCCGGCAGTGCCTGTAACAGCATCCCGGCAGCCTGCATTTTGCCGTCGTGTTCCGCAACGCGGACAAACAGGCTGGTCGGCAGCTGTTCGGACTGACGGAAATAGTCATCCAGACACGCTTCAAGCGTTTCCCCTTCCAGCGCCACAATACCCTGATAACGCTCGCCCTGACGTGGCGTAATAGTAATGACCATAAAGCCTTTGCCGATCATATCGTGGAAACCGGCACCGGCAGGCACATCGCCGTTCATACGGGCAATACCGCGCATCTGCTGGCGGTCGTTGCCGTTGATCACAGCGAGACGGACCGGGCCGTCGCCCTGGATCTGAACGGTGATATCCCCTTCAAATTTCAGGGTCGCGGTCAGCAGGCTGGTGCAGACCAGCAGTTCGCCGAGCAGGCGGCGGACAGGCTCCGGGTAATGATGATTATCCAGGATCTGCTGTAATGTGCCGGAAGCATTGACCAATTCTCCCCGGACATCGCTTTTGTTAAACAGGAACCGGTGTAATGTATCTTGTCGTGCAGACATAATTTTCTCTCGTCTTAACCGCCGGTTATTCCGCGGTATCTGAATTACTGTGTTTAAATTTTAACAATGTCCGTCGTTCCTTTTTATCAGGACGTCGTTCCGGGTGCGGCATCGTCAGGGCATTCATTTTACGTGCAAGCGCGGTTTTTTCACGTTTTTCGATGCTCTCCGGGGTTTCTTCCCAGAGTGTCTGTGCCAGCGGCGCGCTCAGGCGCTTGTCCGTGATCCCCAGCACGCGGATTGTCCGTTCATCATTTCCCTGACGCAGGACGATAACCGCGCCGTTTTCGACCAGTTTTCCGGGCTTGGTCCGCTGCCCGTTATAATGAACCTTGCCGCCGTCAATCATGGTTCTGGCGATGGAGCGGGTTTTATAAAACCGTGCCGCCCAGAGCCATTTATCAAGGCGGACAGGCTCTGTGACCTGTGAAGCCTGTTGCATGGTTACTCCGTGACAGACAGTGCAGCCGTTACGGCTGCACCTCAGAGGAAGGGTAGTCGTGCCGGAAGCAGTTGTCATAATAACGGCGGATATCCGTCATCCGGCGGCGGCGCTGACGCCAGCGGATAAACGTATAGATGCCGTTGATAATGGCCAGAAGGGAAAATACGACCAGTAAAATGCAGCTGCCGATAAACCGCGCCAGCATGACATTATCCGGCTGAAAGTGCAGCAGGATATGGCGGGTGCCGTTGGCATCCACAGACACATCCGTGACAATACCCTGAACCTCAAACGGGGTGTGCAGCAGCATATTGGAGAGCTTCTGCAGGGACTGCCAGTGTGCCAGCGGTGTCATTTCCTCTGTCTGTTCATTGACCGGGGCGTTCTCCACCAGGGATTTGCCTTCGTCACTGATCAGCAGCACACCACCAGGCGGCGGACTGTTCAGCCGCATTGCCGCATTTTCCACTTCTTTGTTTATAGCTGTAGATGTGGTGGCGATAACCAGCTTTTCCAAGGCCTCTGCACTTGCCGGACGCAATAAAACATTCGATTGCTCCAGTTTACCGGCTTTGGCGCGGGCTAATAAATTTTCCCAGTTCGGGGAATTCCCCAGATTGACGAGGGCGTTTTTCAGCCGCACACAGTCACTGTTTTCAAATTCACATAACGCCTGGGTTTTCAGAACCAGGGAGGAAAAGTCATCCAGCAGGCTCATCCCGGAGCGGGTGATAACATTGCGCAGACTGTCGTTCACCTTACGGGCTCCGGCATCGGGATGCAGCTGGTTATTCAGTTCGGCAAGCAGCGCGGCGGCGCGATCAACCTGTTCGGACTCGGGAACCGGAAGCGGGGAGGTGTTGTTCCAGTAAATACCGGAGCAGTCAAATGCGCGGAAATTGGGCTTATCCTGGGCGGAGAGGTTCGGCGGCATGTAACACATCCCCACGCCTTTGGCTTCCAGAAAATCCCCCACATAGAGCGGCATATTCTGGAGTTCACTGAAATTGGTGGTGACTTTGGTTTCTGTGCCGGTCAGCCAGTTCAGGGCCAGTTTAACCGGTAAATTGACCGGCTGATTGCAGGCCAGAACCAGCAGGGCAAAGGCGCTGGTCAGGGCGATCAGCAGATTTTTGCCGTAACGGCGATACGGGAAGCGGGTGGATTCCTCGCGCAGGGAGAGGTATTTCCCCTGGCGGACAACCTGCTGATCCTCATACATTTCAATCTGTGTGACAGACCCGAGATCCTGATGCAGCCAGGGTTCCCAGTGGCGCGGGTAGATAAGGTCAATACCGCCGAGTGAAATGCTGTGCTTCTGACTGTGGTCAAAATCGCCGAACAGACCCCAGCGTTTCGGGATCCCCCGGTAGCACTGAATATCCCGCAGACGGCGGCGGTTACTGATCGGGATCAGGGATAAAATGATGCCCGGCAGCAGCAGCCCGGCTCCGGCGGCCATCATCCAGTAAAATAAAAACGGCGGCATAAAGACCGCAGTGAGCGCCGTCAGCACGCCGCAGACAATCAGCGTGCCGCTGATAAACCCGTGACTGTGCTGCAGGTTATATTCCTGCCGGCTCTCTCTGCGTGTGCCGAGAAACTCAATATCAGCATTGCTGTTAGTCAGTATCGCGGCCTGTACCGGTACGTTGTTATTTTTTGTCATTGGCCTTGCCAGCGCGTGGTCATCAGTAAACTCACGTAAGTCATGACCGTTCAGCCCGACAATCATCGGTATCCCGTCAGTAAACATCACATCAATGACATTTGTGGCCTGAATAAATTCATCCAGAACCGCAGGCAGATAAACCTCGTTGCCTTCAATGTAGTAATGCCACTGCTGTCCGTTTTTCTCCGGGATAGCATACCGGGTGATGCGGTTGCACAGACGATAGACGTGATCACTTTTTTTGGGGAAAGCCGGTAATGTAAAGTGCAGATCATTACTGACCGCCTGCCGGGCAGCGCAGGTCAGATGGTGCTCAATGGCCTGAATTTCACCGGCACCCGGCCGGTGGTGTGTCAGACTGGCCAGTGAAGGTAATACATAACCTGCCCGGCGCTGTCTCCGCCGGTGACTGATAACAGAAACCATTATAAGACAACCGATCACCAGAGCGGCCGTTATAATGAGGGTGATAGTCATTTTTTCCCCGTCGTAATTGCCTGTGCAGCATAACAGTGAAGGAAGCCGTTAAAAAATCGGCCTTTTCTGATTATGCAAAAAAAATTATTTGAAATAACAGTCTGTTATAACTGATTATTTTCACTTTTACCTGCTGATTATGCTGTATGTTACCGTTATTTATTCATCCCGCCCGGTGCTTTTCTTTGTCTCAGGAACGGGTAATATGAAGCAGAGCAATAAGTGAGTGAACCAGGGAATTTACCCCGGTTTTTACTTATTCGCAAAGCGGTACTTTTTCACCCTGTACAGTTTTACTCTGTATGGTTGTACTGCGTTTTTATATTACGTACAGAGGCATACATGGCTGAATTACAAAAACCGAAAATTATCCGCATCGAGACTGTTGCCCAATCCCGTCTGTTTACTGTCCAGTCTGTTGCACTGAAATTCAGTAATGGTGCGGAACGGGTTTATGAGCGTATGCGTCCTGCAACCCGTGAATCTGTCCTGATTGTCCCTGTGGTAAATAACGAACTTATCCTGATCCGGGAATATGCGGCGGGTGTGGACAGCTATGAGCTGGGGTTCCCGAAAGGTGCAGTCGATCCCGGTGAGGATATGCTGACTGCCGCTAACCGTGAGCTGAAAGAAGAAATCGGGTTTGGTGCCCGCACACTGACACCGCTGCGCCGCGTCACCATGTCCCCGTCCTATTTCTCCGGGCAGATGAATATCCTGCTGGCGGAAGGTCTGTATCCTGAAAAGCTGGAGGGCGATGAGCCGGAACCGCTGGTTCAGGAGCGCTGGCCGGTCAGTAAGATGATGGATCTGCTGACTCATCCGGATTTTAACGAGGCCCGCAATATTACCGCGCTGTTCCTGGCGCAGCAATTTTTACAGCGTACCGGTCACTAAGCTATTTTTAACACAAATCTGTTTGTGTTAATCATCGAAAAAAGACATTCATTTGTGTTAAGTAACAACGATTGAAAAAAAAGGGCTGCCTTCAGGCAGCCCTTCTGTTTTTATCCGCTTAATCAGAACAGTTCTTCCGAACCGCCGTCCTGCTGGATAATCGTTGTACCCACTTCCGACACGCCGTAATCAGTCGGCTCGGTGCCTTTGATAAAGTATTCGGAACGGGAGTTGCCGCCGGAGCCCAGCTTACCGGTGCTGCGGTTGATCTGAACGGAGATAATTCCCGGTGGCGGCGGATCTTTGCGTTCCGGCACACCTTCCAGCGCAACTTTCATAAAGTCGTTCCAGATAGGCTGGGCGCTTTTCGCACCGGCCTCACCACGGCCGAGGTCACGGGCGTTTTCATCAAAACCAATCCAGACCGCAGCAACGATGTCCGGGCCGTAGCCGACAAACCAGGCATCTTTTGAGCTGTTGGTGGTACCGGTTTTACCGCCGAGGTCACGGCGTTTGATATCCCGCATTGCCCGCCAGCCGGTTCCGCTCCAGCCCGGTTCGCCATAGATATTGGAGTTCATGGCGTCTTTGATCAGGAAGGCCACCTGGGTGCTGACTACATGCGGTGCATACGGGGAATCACTTCCTGCCTGCGGTGCTTTTTCCAGGTCGGCTTCCGGGGCTGCCGGCTGGTCATTTTCCTGCGGCTGGCTGTCTGATTTCGCCACGTCGTTTTCCAGAGCATCCTTGTTCAGGCTGCTTTCCAGGTCATGTGAACCTTCGCCGTAGATCACCGGGATGTTGGTGCACTGCGGACAGGCAATTTTCGGCTCTGCGGTAAACAGAGCTTTGCTTTCGGTGTTATCAATCCGGCTGATAAAATACGGGTCGACCAGATAGCCGCCGTTGGTCATCACGGCATAGCCGCGCACCATCTGCATCGGGGTGAATGAGGAAGAGCCGAGCGCCATGGATTCTGTCCGGACAATGTTACTGTCCGGGAAGCCGAAGCGCAGCAGATAATCGGCGGCATAATTCACGCCCATTGCCCGCATGGCCCGCACCATCACCACGTTCTTCGATTGTCCCAGCCCCTGACGCAGACGGATCGGGCCGTCATAGCGCGGTGGTGAGTTTTTCGGTCGCCAGTCAGGACCAGCGCCGTCCGCACGGACAATCGGCAGGTCATTGAGCAGGGAGGCGAGTGTCAGACCTTTATCCAGTGCGGCGGTATACAGCAACGGTTTGATGCTGGAGCCGACCTGGCGCAGAGACTGGGTGACACGGTTGAATTTGCTCAGCCCGAAATCAAAGCCGCCGACCAGTGCGATCACCGCACCATCCGTTGGATTGAGTGCCACCAGGGCAGAGTTGACATCCGGGATCTGTGCCAGCATCCAGCGGTCTTTGTTCTGACGCACCCAGATCTGCTCACCGGCATGCACCACACTGTTTACCGCTCGCGGTGCCGGACCCATAGCGCGATCAGAGATAAATTTGCGCGCCCAGCGCATGCTGTCCATGGTCAGGTCGATGGTGGAGCCGTCTTTGAGCATCACCTGTGCACGGTTAGCATCCGCACTCAGCACAACACCCGGATTGAGCGGGCCGTAGACCTGTAACGTTTTCAGTTTGCTCAGGATCTGCTCTGTATCCCATGCCGCACTGTTCTGCGGCCACAAAACCTGCTGAGCTCCCCGGTAACCGTGGCGCATATCGTAGTCGATGATACCGGTATGAACCGCATCTTCAGCACTGAGCTGATCTTTGCGTTTAACGGTGGTGTAGACCTTATAACCATCGGTATAGGCATTTTCACCGTACTTTTCAATCATTGCCATACGAACCATTTCTGCCAGATACGGCGCGGAAAAATCAATTTCCGGGGCGTGATAACGGGCTTCGATCGGCTCATTACGCGCTTCATCATACTGGGCGCGGGTAATGTAATTCTCTTCCAGCATCCGCGTCAGCACCACATTACGGCGGGCCAGGGCGCGGGATTTGGAGTAAAGCGGGTTAAAGGTGGACGGTGCCTTCGGCAGCCCGGCGATCACCGCAATCTCACTGAGAGTCAGCTGATCAAGGCTTTTGCCGAAATAGACATAAGCCGCAGCCCCCACGCCGTAAGCGCGCTGGCCGAGGTAAATTTTGTTCAGATACAGCTCGAGAATTTCATCTTTGGTCAGCATCTGTTCGATGCGGATGGCCAGGAACGCTTCCTTTACTTTACGGATAACGGTTTTTTCCGGGCTCAGGAAGAAGTTACGTGCAAGCTGCTGTGTGATGGTACTGGCGCCCTGTGAGGCACGACCGGAGGTCATGGCAACAGAAGCGGCACGGAAAATCCCGATCGGGTCGATTCCGTGGTGGTCATAGAAACGGCTGTCCTCCGTCGCGATAAAGGCATTCCTTACCATCGGCGGGATCTGGCTGAGTGTCAGCGGAATACGGCGTTTTTCACCGAACTGGGCAATCAGTTCGCCATCCGCGCTGTAGACCTGCATTGGTGTCTGTAATTTGACATCTTTCAGTGTGGCCACATCGGGCAGGTCAGCCTCGACATATTTGTACATGCCATATATCGATGCTGCTCCAAGAAAAATGCAACAGACAACAAAGATCAATAAATACTTTAAGAACTTCACCTGAAAATTTCCGTTAGCCGTGTGGTGGACAGTTTATAAACAGCGACCCTGTAGTATAAAGGTTCATGCGTTTCTTGAATACGTATTTTGTAACCACAGGAAAATTAAGAGAAAAAAGTATTTCTCATATCAATAATACAGGGATAATTTATGCGGATTGCTTCACGGATGGCGGGAATTTCACTTCAGGACGGGGAGATCAGGATAGCACTGGCGCGGCGCATACGCCGGAGGTGGTGTTTTGAGGATTTTATCACGCTGACACTGCCGGAAACGGAATCAGCCGAAAACGGTGTGCCCGGCCTGTCTGCGGTTGCGGCTGCACTGGCGCCATGGCGGCGGCGTATCCGCGGGCGGCCGGATTGCCGGGCGGCACTGCCGGTGTCACTCTGTCTTCAGCAGCAGATCCGCCTGCCGGAGAGCCGTGTCGCGCAGTCTGCGGTGGTGCCGCTGATAGATACCTGGCTGGCGCGCACATTTCCGGGGCGTCATCAGGATCTTATCTATGATTACCGGTGGTTTTCCGGCGATATTATTCTGACGGCGCTGCACCGTACTGTCCGTGATCAGTGGCTGTCGCTGGCGGCGGAACTCCGCGCGGATCTGACGGTACTCAGCATTATTCCCTGTGCGCTGCGCTGTTTTGCCTGCGCCAGGGGGGTGGCCGCACAGGACTGGCTGGTTTTCCGTCAGGGGAACAGTCTTTGCTGGACTGCCGGTGAAACGCAGCCGGTACTGAGCGGACGGGCTGACCTGACCCTGCCGTCATTACTGACAGAGCTGAAAACACAGGGTTTTGATGAGTCACAGGCGGCACTGTGCTGTCTGCACGATACTGCACTGCTGCCGCAGGCATGGCAGCGGGAATGCCGGCGTTACCGCAATGCGGAAGCGGATGATGTCCCGCCGGGCTACGCGGCGGCGGCAGGGATGGTGCTTTGCGGGGAGGAGCGGCTATGACACACCGGGTGAATCTGACTGCCTGGCGCTCCCGGCTGAAACGGCAAATCTGCCGCAGGATAGTTTTCCGGTTTCTGATGGCTGGCGGCGTGCTGTTATCCGCACTGCTGCCGGTTTATCTGTTTCATTCACTGAATGTGCAGCATCTGGCGTTGTTACAGGCCGCATTTGATGAGCGGGAAATCTGTCTTGAGCCGCAGCGGGCTGAACTTGCCCGTCAGCGCGCGCTACAGCGGCAGGCGGAAACGGAAAATCTGCGGCAGCAGCAAACTGCACGGGAAAACCGCCGTTACCGGGATTTGCTGGTTTTTTTGCAGGCTCAGCTGCCGGAAGATGCCTGGCTGGCGCGTTATCAGGCAGAGCAGCAAAAGCATGATACAGAAAGCAGTGTGCGCCATGCCCTGTCGGTGAACCGCCGTCAGGTGATTGTCCCGTCTCATCCTTTATTACAGCGGGCACCGCCGGGGCTGATGCCGCTCAGGCTGATCAGCCTGCAGCATCACAAAACAGCCGGGATCCGGCAATTTATATTGGTGACCGGGAGGAGCCGGTCATGAATCTGAACACAGTATGGCGCTGTGCGCAGTACCGGCGCGTGCAGTGGGGAGTGACTGCCGGGATCTGGTTATCGGCCGGTGTGGTGTTCTGGTGTTTTTATCTGCAACCGGCAGCCGGGGAAACGGAAATGCGGTTCCGGCAATTGCAGCGGCTGACAGCACTGTCAGAACAGGTGGTCCCGGAAACGGTGATCCTGCCGCCCCCGGATATCCCGCCGTTGTTTACCTTACTGCCCGAAAATGCGCTGCCGTTGCTGACCGGCTGGCAGCAGGAGCCGCCGGAACAGCCGGAACGCTGGGTGCTGACCTTTGAGGCGCATTACCCTGAGCTGGCGGCGCTGCTCGATACCCTCAGCGGGGAGCTGACTCAGTTGCCGATCACCCGGCTTTCGCTGCACCCGCTGACACCCGGAACCTCCTCATCCCCGCCGCTGTTGCAGCTGACACTGCATCTGGCATTACCGGGGGCGGATTCACCGGATCCGGAAAAGGAATGGCATGATGATGAATAAAGCAAAATCAGCCGCCCGGCTGATCACCGGTTGTTGTCTGCTGCTTGCGGCAGCGGCTCCCGGCGGGCAGCATCCGCGGGATCTTTTTCAGCCTGTCGTCATCAGTGAGGAACCGGCCGTGCTGACAGAACTCCCCGTGATGTATTCCCCGCCGCTGATACCGGAAAGCGGGCAGAGCCGCACATTTACCCTGCAATATGCGGATGCGGCGGACATGCTGGCCCTGCTGAAACAGCATCACGGGGAATGGTTTACAGATAATAAAGCGCCGGAAGCCGACCCGCTGACAAATTCCCTCTTTATAGAAGCACAACCGGATGTGCTGTCGCGGGCGGAAGCCTGGCTGGCACAGATGGATCAGCCGCAGCAGCAGGTGCAGATTACGGCGCATATTGTGTCCGGCTCGCGGGAAGGGCTGCATGAGCTGGGGCTGCAGTGGGGAACCGTGCTGCCGTCACCAGAGTCCGGCAACCGCCTGCAGCTGCATCAGGCGCGGGGAAATAACACGTTCACCTTTAATATCGCCCGTCTCGGCGGCCATCTGCTGGAGATGGAACTGAGCGCACTGGAGCAGGAACAGCAGCTGGATATTGTCGCCAGCCCGCGCCTGACCACGGCGCACGAGCATCCCGCCAGTATCAAACAGGGAGCGGAAATTCCGTACACCACGCAAAACCATGAGTCCGGTTCACAGGTACAGTTCCGCGAGGCGGTACTGGGGATGGAGGTGACACCGCAGATCCTGCGGGATAATAAAGTACGTCTGACACTGCATATCAGCCGTAATGCCCCCGGTGCGGCGCTGATGCAGAACGGCAGCGAGCAGTATTCCATTGATAAGCAGGAAATCACCACACAGGTGATTGTCCGCAGCGGGGAAACCCTGATCCTCGGCGGGATTTTTCAGCAGGATAAAGGCAGACAGGTGACCGGAGTGCCGTATTTATCGTCGATCCCATTGATGGGAAAGCTTTTTACTCATCAATACGATAAACTCAGCCGCCGTGAATTAGTGATATTCATTACACCGCAGTTGATCGATATTTAGTAACTGTATCAATATCAGCATGTTGTATCATTATTCACGGATTATATGCGCAGAATAACGGGTTTTTTTACCGGTTCTGCGGTGTTATACATTTGACGATTGCAACGATTTAGCATACAAGAGTTAGCAAATTTAGCAGGTATGAAATCACTGCCGCCGTAAAATATGCCGTTAATCCGTTGACGGACAACGTCCTGATTCTCAGATCGCGCCTTATGTTTCTGTACAGCTCCTGTTTTCAGGAGGATTCACGGAAATATAAGGCGCGGTTTTTCGCAGGCGTTATGATAGTATGTGCGGATGTTCAGAGGCCGGATTGCGACAGGCGTCACACAGCAGCACCTGAGGTATCTTTCCGGTTTCGTGCCGGTATGGTTGCAATCGGGCAGAATGTGCGGAGATAATTTCAGGTTACTCACGCAGATTCACTCATGAGGTTTCATTTGAGGTCCCGCCGCTGATCGGGTGAGCGGGGCGGGTTATCATTAACGAATATTCTTAGTTATACCAAAAACATGGCAGAGAAACGCAATATCTTTCTTGTCGGCCCGATGGGTGCCGGCAAAAGTACTATTGGTCGTCAGCTGGCTCAGCAATTAAATATGGAATTCTTTGATTCCGACCAGGAAATTGAACGCCGCACCGGAGCCGATGTGGGCTGGGTGTTTGATGTCGAAGGTGAAGAAGGTTTTCGCCTGCGTGAAGAAAAAATCATCAATGAACTGACTGAAAAGCAGGGTATCGTCCTGGCTACCGGCGGGGGTTCCGTCAAGTCACGGGAGACCCGCAACCGCCTGTCTGCGCGGGGTGTGGTTGTATACCTTGAGACCAATATTGAAAAACAACTGGCCCGGACACAGCGCGATAAAAAGCGTCCGTTGTTACAGGTCGATGAGCCGGTCCGGGAAGTCCTGGTCAAACTGGCCGATGAACGCAATCCGATGTATGAAGAGATCGCGGATATTACTATCCACACCGATGATCAGAGTGCAAAAGTGGTTGCAAATCAAATTATTGAACTGTTAGAAACCAACAGTTAATTTCATTTTACCGGCAACATGCGGAGGTGCCATGGAAAAAGTGACTGTGACTCTGGGTGAGCGTGCTTATCCTATTTCAATTGCTCCGGGTCTCTTTTCCCTCTCCGGCACCTTTGCGCCGCTGACCACCGGTCAGCGTGCAATGATAGTTACCAACGAAACCCTTGCCCCGCTGTATCTTCAGACACTGACCGACAACCTTGCGCACGCCGGCGTACAGGCGGATTCCGTGATTCTGCCGGACGGCGAGCAGTATAAATCCCTGACCACCCTTGACCGTATTTTTACTGCGCTGCTGGAAAACAATCACGGGCGTGATACCACGCTGATTGCGCTGGGCGGCGGTGTTATCGGTGATCTGACCGGATTTGCGGCAGCGAGCTATCAGCGCGGCGTCCGTTTTATTCAGGTGCCGACCACGCTGCTGTCTCAGGTGGATTCATCTGTCGGCGGTAAAACCGGCGTGAACCATCCGCTGGGTAAAAATATGATTGGTGCCTTCTGGCAGCCGGTCAGTGTGGTGATTGATCTCGACTGCCTGAAAACCCTGCCGCGCCGTGAACTGGCGTCAGGGCTGGCGGAAGTCATCAAATACGGCATTATTCTGGATCACGATTTTTTTATCTGGCTGGAAAATAATATCGACCGTCTGCTGGCACTTGAGCCGCAGGCGATGGCGTACTGCATCCGCCGCTGCTGTGAACTGAAAGCAGAGGTGGTGGCTGCGGATGAAAAAGAGACCAGCGGGCTGCGCGCACTGCTGAATCTCGGCCATACATTCGGCCACGCCATTGAGGCGGAAATGGGCTACGGTGTCTGGCTGCACGGCGAGGCAGTCGCCGCAGGGATGGTGATGGCTGCACGCACGGCTGAACTGCTCGGGACCTTCCGCCCGGAAGAGACAGAGCGGGTCATTGCGCTGCTTATCCGCGCCGGGCTGCCGGTGCGCGGACCGGAATCCATGCCGGCGGATGCGTATCTGCCGCACATGATGCGGGATAAAAAAGTGCAGGGCGGTAAACTGCACCTGATTGTCCCGGAAACAATCGGCCGGTCAGTTGTCCGTGCGGATATCCCGCATGACAGGGTGCTGGCTGCCATTCAGTCCGTGTAACAGAAGCGGCGGCAGAAGTTTTTTGATATCTGTCTCGCTGAGTGCCGGGAAAATGGTTACACTACGCATTATGACGCACTCACCGGGCGTCAGTTCTCTTCTGTTATATCCAAAGACACAGTTTCTGCTCTGATGGGAGGGCAAAATGGACGGCTTTAAACCCGAAAAGCAAGAACCACAGATTTTCAGCCAGCCGGATGATGAATCTATCCGTCCGGACGCATCTGACAGACCGGAGCGCCCTGAACGCCGTAATCCGCGTCCGCGCCCGCAGCAGTCACGGCCTAAGTTTGCCGTCTCCCGCCAGCAGATGATGATCGGCGTGGCGGTTGTGGTCCTGGTATTACTGATTATCGCGATAAGCTCCGCGCTGAAATCGCCGTCAGAACCGGAAGCCCAGCCGCAGGCACAGAACGGCGAGCGCCCGATTACCCTCGGCACCGGCAGCAATGACGGTGCAACACAGTTACAGCCAACCGAACCGGTTCCGTCACAGACCGGGCAGACCGGCGTGAATCTCCCTGCTATCAATACCCTGCCGACACAGGCACAGCCGCCGTCACAGACAACCGGCACCGGCCAGCGCGTGGATATCCCGGGGGATATTAACGATGCCCTGAATCAGGGAAATACGCAGGTGGGTATTAATAATGCGGCGCAGCAGAATATGAATAATCTGCCGCCGGTGGTCACTCCGAAGGAAGAGCCGAAGAAACCGGTACAACAGGTGAAACCGCAGCCGGTGAAAACCACCACGGCAACACCAGCCAAACCGCGTGAAACCACCAAACCGGCTACTGCGGCACCGGTTCCGTCAAAAAGCGGCACCGCGATCGCCAAAGCCCCTGCCGGGAACTATACCCTGCAGCTGAGCAGCGCGAGCCGTGCGGATACGCTGAAAGCCTTTGCGCAGAAGCACGGGTTATCCAACTATCAGGTTTATGAGACAACACGTAACGGAAAATCGTGGTACGTCCTGGTGTACGGTAATTTCCCGACAGTCGGGGATGCAAAACGGGAAGTTGAGCGTCTGCCTGCCGAAATTCAGGGGAAAAAACCGTGGGTCAGAAAGATGCAGCAAGTGCATCAGGACATGAAATAATAAACACGGATTCCGTCAGGTGCTGATTTGCTGTCTGAAACAGAGCAGAATCGGCGGCTCTGGCCTTTTTGAGCAATGATTACAGACAGCATGAAGAAACAACGCGCATTTTTGAAGTGGGCCGGCGGAAAATACACTCTGGCAGATGAAATAAAACGGCATCTGCCGGAGGGTGATTGTCTTATTGAGCCCTTTGTCGGCGCGGGGTCGGTTTTTCTCAATACAGATTATCCGCGCTATGTGCTGGCGGATATCAACAGTGATCTGATCCACCTCTACACGATGGTGAAGCAGCGGACTCAGGAATTTATCGATGAGTCCCGCAAGCTGTTCACGCCGCAGTTTAATGATGAATTACAGTACTATGCGCTGCGGGAACAGTTTAATCAGAGCACGGATCATTTCGAGCGCAGCATTCTGTTTCTCTATCTGAACCGCCATTGTTATAACGGTTTGTGCCGTTATAATTCCAAAGGCCGGTTTAATGTGCCCTTCGGGCGCTACCGCAAACCCTATTTCCCGGAAGCTGAACTGCTGTGGTTCGCGGAAAAAGCCCGCAACGCCCTGTTTGTCTGCCAGTCTTATGTGACCAGCATGGAAAATGCAGGCACCGGGGATATCGTCTATTGTGATCCGCCTTATGCGCCGTTATCACTGACAGCCAATTTTACGGCGTATCACACCAGCGGATTCGGGTTACCGGAGCAGCAGAATCTGGCACAACTGGCACAAATGCTTTCGTCGGATCGCAAAATTCCGGTTCTGATCTCGAATCATGACACCCCGCTGACCCGGGAGTGGTATCATCAGGCGCAACTGCATATTGTCAAAGTGCGCCGCACTATCAGCCGCAACACACTTAACCGCCAGAAAGTGAATGAATTACTGGCGCTTTACCGCGGACAGTAAGCCGTTGAACCCGGCGGCGTCTTATTAAGAGGAAACAGGAATGAAAGAGTTTTTGATTGCTCCGTCCATTTTATCTGCTGACTTTGCCCGTCTGGGGGAAGACACCGCGAAAGTTCTCGCCGCAGGCGGCGATGTGGTTCACTTCGACGTGATGGATAACCATTATGTCCCGAACCTGACTATCGGACCGATGGTGTGCAAGGCGCTGCGTGATTACGGTATTACCGCGCCGATTGATGTGCATCTGATGGTCAAACCGGTGGACAGCATTGTGCCGGACTTCGCCAAAGCGGGCGCAACCTACATTTCATTCCACGCGGAATCGAGCGAGCACGTTGATCGCACCATTCAGCTTATCCGCGAATGCGGCTGTAAACCGGGCCTGGTATTCAACCCGGCCACGCCGCTCAGTTACCTCGATTATGTGATTGATAAACTGGATTTGATCCTGCTGATGTCGGTAAACCCGGGCTTCGGTGGTCAGTCCTTTATTCCGGAAACACTGAAAAAAGTGGAAGAAGTCCGCCGCCGCATTGATGCCAGCGGCCGTGATATCCGCCTGGAAGTCGACGGCGGAATTAAGACTGAAAATATCGCGGCAGTGGCGCAGGCCGGTGCGGATATGTTTGTGGCCGGCTCTGCGATTTTCGGCAAACCGGATTACAAAGCCGTGATTGATGATATGCGTAAAGAATTAACAAAGGTTTCAGCATGACAGACAAAACAGCAGTACAGCAATTCACAGGGATTAAAGCCGTTGCATTTGACCTGGACGGCACACTGACTGACAGTATTCAGGGACTGGCGGAAGCGACTGATCGCGCACTGGAAGCACTGGGCTACCGGAAAGCGGGCCGGGAAATGGCATCTGTCTGGGTCGGTAACGGCGTTGATATGTTACTGGAACGTGCCCTGACTCATGCAACCGGTGAAAAACCTGATGCTGCACTGCACGCGAAATGCCGTCAGCTGTTTGATGATTTTTATGCTGAGACCGTTAAAACCGGCAGTCCGGCATTCCCGCATGTGGCAGAGACATTGCAGGTGATGGCAGACGCAGGGCTGGATCTGGCGATCGTGACCAACAAACCGTCTCAGTTTATTCCGTCGCTGCTGGCTGAAACCGGTCTGGATAAATTTTTCTCTGTCGTGCTCGGCGGGGATGATGTGAAAAATAAGAAGCCGCATCCGGCTCCGCTCTACCTGACGCTGGGTGAGTTCGGGCTGCGTAAGGAAGAGATGCTGTTTGTCGGGGACTCCCGCAATGACATCCTGGCGGCACGGGCAGCGGAATGTCCCTGTGTCGGCATGACCTACGGCTACAACTACGGTATTCCGATTGCTGACAGCAATCCGGATTGCGTACTGTCCGACTTCGCGGGTCTGCTGCCTGCACTCGGACTGCCTCCGTTAACTCATCAGGAAGGATAATCATGAGCGGAACTAACACCAAAGCACATAAACCCGTTGTATTCAGCGGCGCACAGCCTTCCGGCGAACTGACCATCGGTAACTACATGGGCGCACTGCGCCAGTGGGTAAAAATGCAGGATGATTTTGACTGCATTTACTGCATCGTTGACCAGCACGCGATCACTGTCCGTCAGGATCCGGCTGAGCTGCGCAAGCGCACACTGGATACACTGTCGCTCTATATGGCCTGTGGTCTGGAACCGGCAAAAAATACACTGTTTGTTCAGTCCCATGTGCCGCAGCATGCACAACTGGGCTGGGCGCTGAACTGCTACACCTATTTCGGCGAACTGAGCCGCATGACACAGTTTAAAGATAAATCTGCCCGTCATGCCGAAAACATCAACGCCGGTCTGTTTGATTATCCGGTGCTGATGGCCGCAGATATCCTGCTGTATCAGACTAACCAGGTGCCGGTCGGTATCGACCAGAAACAGCATCTGGAGCTGAGCCGTGATATCGCACAGCGCTTCAATGCCATTTACGGTGATGTGTTTGTGGTGCCGGATCCGTTTATCCCGGCAGGCGGCTCCCGTGTGATGGCGTTACAGGATCCGACGAAAAAAATGTCGAAATCCGATGATAACCGTAACAACCTGATCGCCCTGCTGGAAGATCCGAAAGCGGCAGCGAAGAAAATCAAACGCGCGGTGACAGACTCTGAAGAGCCGCCACGCGTGATTTATGATTTGGAAAATAAACCGGGTGTTTCCAACCTGCTGGATATTCTCTCTGGTGTGACCGGCAAACCGGTTGCTGCGCTGGAAGCTGAATTTGAAGGCCAGATGTACGGTCACCTGAAAGGTGCGGTGGCGGATGCGGTTTCCGGCATGCTGACAGAGTTACAGACCCGTTATCACGAAATCCGTAACGATGATGTGTTACTGAACCGTGTAATGAAAGAGGGTGCTGAGAAAGCCTCTGCCCGTGCACAGGTCACGCTGGATAAAGTACACGACGCGATTGGTTTTGTACGTCGTCCGCTGTAATTACATGATATAAAAATAGCGCCTTTCGGCGCTTTTTTTATCTCTGTCGTTACAGCCAGCCTTTCTCTTTTCGTGAACGGCATACCGGGCATAATGTCTGTCCCGGCTGCCAGCTCATAAAAGGCAGATGGCAGCTGCTGCAATGAGCATCAAAATAAGCATAGCGGACCGGCTGACTGTTTTTTTCTGCCTGCGGTATGACATCGATCGCTTTCGGGAAACAGACGTCACGGCAGCTCATGCAGCCGCTGCATTTTGTCTTATCCACGGTAAACTGATTATCCGCAATAGTGATAGCCCCTTCCTGACACACTGCCGCGCAGGCGGTACATAAAATACAGTTTTCCGTATCCGGGCGCACATCAAACCAGCTGTCATCCGGCCAGAGTTTTTTTCGCTCATTCAGACCGGTTCTGGCACGGCCGGTATTCAGCCCGCTACTGATGGTTTTCTGCCGGAACAGCGCAAAACGTTTTCCGGTATCCACCGGCGGCGGCGGGATGATAGTCAACTGCCAGATTGGTTCGCCGAGGGCTTTCAGGCGCAGATTGAGCGCTGCCAGTACCGGCAGCCAGTTATCAACTTCCGGCTCTGCTATCTGCATCCCGCGGATATGGTACTGCCGGTGCCAGACCAGCAGCTCTTCCGCGCTGGCCGGGGTTTCTTTCTTCTCAATCACCAGTTGCCCGTTATTGTTGTAGTTGCGTTCGCGGACAGGGATGTGTTCAATAGCATCAGACGGGCAGACAAACAGGCAGTTTCCGCACTGAAAACAGCGGTCATTATCAATTTTGACGTCGAGATAGCCGAATGTGACCGCATCTGCCGGGCAGCAGGCGGCGCAGTTATCACACTGACTGTTTTTGAGTTTCTTCCTGACACAGTGATCATTCACTGACGGCGGTGTGGTTTTTTCGCCGTTTATCAGGTAGTTGAGTGCGCTGCGTCTGATAACGTTAACTCCTTTTCCTGATCATAATATTGAGCTGGTCACTATTTTCCCATGAGCGGATGCCGTCTGCCACTGACGGGATCAATAATCTGCTTTTCACGCACTCATTTTTTGATGCAAAACAACCCGGCTGAATCGTAAAACCGTAAAATAACTATAGGTTAATAACTGCAGGTTATTGTATTACAAATGATTTATTGCGAATGGTTACCAGTCGCAATCTGACAATAAGCCGTTATCCGGCAACAACAATAATAATAACGATTACAAAATCAATTAAGCGAGCAATGTATATGGGGTCGGTTCCGGCTGAGGGCGAAATG
>NZ_KV791673.1:0-3259 GCF_001807955.1 Morganella sp. HMSC11D09 | reverse complement strand
GGGATGAATATCCGGCCGGTACCGCATCCACACCCGGACAGTGATTTCTGACATTTCTGCTCCGGCGGTCAGCAGTTCCCTGCCGCTGACGGGTCTGACTTCCGCCCAGGTTACAACAACGGGCAACCACTGACTTTCACGCTGACCGGACGGCAACGTTACCCGCTCAGCACGCTGAAATGTGACCCGGTGCCTTAATCTTCCGGCCTGCATAGCACCTCCTTACAAATTTATAAACCTGTACGGGTCAAGCAACAGGTAGAAACCCGCCGGTATTGCTCCGCTTTCCCGTGACTCATAGAGACTGCCGATACAGATCATCAATGCCAGCTCAATATCAGCAGAAACAATCAGGCCATCGGGGTCGCTCTCCGGAATGTTACTGTCATACAAATTGCGGTTAATGTAATTTTCAGCCCGCTTTTTTGCCGCCTGAAGATAGGTCAGGAGTAATTCATCTTCCTGATCATTATCCTCATCGATACGGCACTGCATTCTCAGTTTTTCGAGTGTCGGTAACGGCATGTTTCCCCCATACCTGCGGCCACGCCGGACCGCAGGCACAAAAAAACCGCAGTTAAGCGGCGTATCGGGTTAAGACCGGATTACTTTGCTGCAGCTTTGGCCACCAGCGCCTTAATCGCGGAGGTGTCTTCCAGGCAGCAGTCAAAGCGGTGAAACGCGAGGAACGCAGTCTGGTCATATTCTGCATAACGCTCCACCAGACGCTTCAGTGTCATATAGGTGACACGGCGGACAATGAAGCGATCGAAGTCACCACAGAAGATAAACTTCTTGCCGGTTTCCATACTGTCGATAGCCTGATCCACAGCATACTGCATACCCAGAATGGTCGAAGGTGCCACGCCGGTGATTTCCGGCAGCCACAGCGGACGCTTATTACCGTCTTCCATTTCTGTCATCAGTTTCAGGGTACTGTCATTAAAGGCCAGCCGGAATTTCGGGTTGTTACGGTAAGCCGGGTCAATGGCGTGTTTCAGGGCATTAATATCTTTCCAGGTGAATGAGGCAGAGGCATCGACCGTGCCGGTAACGGATGCGTCCAGCCCCTTCGGCTGCACCGGAGTACCTGCGCCGGTGCCTTTCACCAGATATTTAGCCTCACCGCGTCCGATACGCTGCGCAATACGGGCTGCGAGGTAGGATTCAATATCAATCCCGCTGTCCTGCAACAATTCATTGGATACACGGATAATTTTGGAAGACAGTTTTTTAGCGCCGAGAATGGCGGTCCCGAATTCCACATCCTGTTCGCTGGCTGCGGTGTTTTCACCCAGCAGTTCACCCTCTTCCGCTGTGCCGTCTGATGTTGACCAGGTAATATCCTGCCCGTTTGAAGTTGTCAGAATCTGCGAAATGCCTGCAATGCCGCCATAGGCTTTCATCTGATCAACGACTTTATTCAGCATCTGAACGGGTACAGTGTAGCCCCCCTTTTCATCCGGGGATGTCCCCTGCGCACGCAGCTCTTTCACAGCCTGGCGCTCTTCTGCCGTCAGTTCACCGAAACCATGACGGAGAAAACGGTCAAATGCTGCCTGACGGCGCTCTGCGGCTTCACTTTCCGGATTACCGTTCTGTTTTCCGCGCTGTTCGGGCTCTTTGTCATCCACGAAGGTCTGATCTGCCGAGCGCAGTTCCTCTTCGCGGGTGATCTGCTCATTCAGGCGGTCAAACTCAGTTTTGGCCTGATTCCACTCGCCGCGCTGCTCTTCGGTCATGACACCGTCACCGACTTTTTCATGGATAGCGCGCATTTCGGTGGCGATAGTATTACGTTTTTGTTTTAATTCATGAAGTTTCATAGAGTTACCTTATGCATTCATTAATGTAAGAAGACGCTCACGCGCCAGTTTTTCATTGATAGCTTTGGCTAAACCGCCGCTGTCGCGTGCTTCTTTCCACGCTTCCATTGACCGCACGGTTGAATTCGCGGCCTGATAAGCCGGATAAGTCACCGGACTGACATCATACAGACGGGATATTTTGTGAATTTCCCGGACAACCATGCCGTCATCATCCTGGTACCAGTCATCACCATTCACCGCCACACTGAACGCGAATGAACTCTGATTGACATCCCCGCGCAGCATAGGGGCAATAACCAGATCGCGGATAGTCTGTGTATCCGGCGCGGTAATGTCATAAACCAGCCCCTGCTCTGTGACACTCAGGGATAACGTCCCGGAAGAGGACCGGCCGAGGATATAATTGCGGTCATGATTGAACAGCGCCCGCACATCATCATTCAGCACATCGTCAAATGCGCCGGGTTTGATAATTTCACGGAATCCCCACATCGGCTCTGACAGGGAATTAAACACCGAGGCCAGGCCGATAATGTGAGTCGGCTTGTCCTCTTCGCCCGGCGCGGCCCGTACCTCTCCGACATAGCTGCGGGTTTCTCTTTCATTACTGCTCATCTTTTTCACCACCTTTTGATTTACTGCCGTCAGGCTGTGCGGCGTTAACGCTGACCAGCATTTCATCCAGCCCGTCAACCGGGTTCATATCCTCAAATGCCCGCGCCTCATTCCGGCTCATCCAGCCGTCAGTAATGGCGTAATGATAAAATTCAGCGCGCTCTTTCGGGGTTCCGCGCAGCAACCCGGCCAGATTAAACCGGGCATAAAATCCGGCGCAGCGCTCCTGCCGGGTGAACAACCGTCTGTTAAGCTCCTGTTCCCAGTTCACCACCCAAGGCATGACCGTATGCCGGACAAACTGAATGGATTGTTCGGAAATATTGGAAAAAGTCGCTTTTTCCAGGTCATTGATCATATGTGCCGGCACATTAAAAATTCCGGCAATCATAGAACGGTTAAGCTTCAGCATATCGATTAACTGAGCATCCACCGGGGAAACGGTCAGGGCTTTGTAATCCAGCTCCGCCGGTAACAGCATGGTTTTGTTTTCCTGACTGCGCAGCGCTGCAGACGCTTTCTGCCACATTGATTTAAGGCGTTCCCACCCTTTTTCCTGCAGCTCCCCCTTAACTGAAACAATACCGGCCGGACGGGCATTACCGCCGAAGAATGAACTGGTGTATTTCTGACCGGACATCCCCATGCCGATGGTTTCCGCATGCTGCACTATCGGACTGAGCCCCATCCGCTGGTTATTACCCAGCGCCCGGATATGGATCATGTCATCCGGGCTGACCGCAAAATTACCCTGTTCGTTATAAACTCCGTAGGTATACCGGCCGCCGGTGTTAAGCAGTGCGGTTTCCCACGGC